>WQVW01000001.1 GCA_009785655.1 Oscillospiraceae bacterium
GGTACAACGTTTCTGCCCGTCCGCGCCGTGGCAGAAGCACTAGGGCAAGAAGTAGATTGGGACGGCGCGACGAATACAGTGTATCTGACCGGCGCCGCATCGGCAGCGCAAACGTTGGTAGGTGAGTGGAGCTGGAATTGGACAGGTCCATATTATGCGTTTGAGGCCAATGGTCAAGGAACGGCGGCTGGTGCGCCCATGCGCTGGTCAACAAATGACGGGGTGCTGTCTATTTGTGTTACGCCGGACTTCTGTGGCGATGATTGTACTGAACCCGCAGAGTGGTACTATGAAATTGAGGGAAATCAACTTACATTAACAAGCACTATTGCACCAAGTTGGGCGTTTACCTACACCCTAAGCGGCACCGCAACGGCAGGGCAAACTTTGGTGGGTGAGTGGAATTGGATTGGCCCCTATTATGTGTTTGAAGCTGATGGTCGAGGCACCGTGGGTGGCGCACCCATACGTTGGTCAACAAGCAATGGGGTGTTGTCTATTTGTACCACTCCGGACTTTTGCGGCAATAACTGTACAGCTCCCGCAGAATGGTTCTATATAATTGAGGGAGATGAGCTTACACTAATCAGTACATGGATCAGCGTTTATATAGATGAGATGTCATTTACCTATACCAGAGGATAAACAACACAATATCAAACAACATAAACAAACCCTCGCTGACGTGTTTGAGTGCGTCTGCGAGGGTTTTGGTTATATTCCGGGTGTTGCAAAGTACGCTTCAGCCGCTTTGCAATCTCGCTGTATCTGCGCTTTCAACGCATCCATGCTGTTGAACTTTATTTCCGGGCGCAGCCGGGTGTAGAACTCAATCCGCACTTGTCGTCCGTACAGGTTTCCGCGGAAATTCAGTATATGCGTTTCTGCTGTTATCCTGCCCTCCGCAGAGTTGTCGATCGTCGGGCGGATGCCGATATTCGTTACGCCGGTGTAAATCCCGCCATCGTCCAGGTACACTTTGGTCGCATAAACACCAAACGCCGGGACGATGACCGAATCATCAAACGTCATGTTGATCGTTGGTGTGCCAAGCGTTCGACCCAAGCGGTATCCGTAGCGGACAATATCCGTCAACACATGCGGATGACCGAGAAATGTGTTTGCCCGTTCGATGTCCCCGGCGGCAATCAATTCCCTGATATACGTTGAACTGCTGGTCACCCCGTCATGCTTTACCGCCGGAATAATGTCACAGCCGATGTCCAGCTCCGCACATTTTTGGATCAGCAGATCGCTGGTGCCTTCTCCACCTTTGCCGAACCTGAAATCATGCCCCGCCACCAGGTGACGCGCGCCGAATTCCTCCACCAGATGCCCGATAAACACATCCCACGACATGTCGGACGTCGCCTTATCGAAGTGCAGGAAAATGATATCGTCTATCCCGAAAAGCCGGTTGATAATCCCCGCGCGGTCACCGGGGGAGTTGATCAACGGCACAGAGGCATTTTTCACCAGGCTGAGCGGATGCGTGTCAAACGTGATAACGGAAGGCAGCAGATTCTGCGCCTCCCCGATTTCCACGGCCTTGTTCAACAGCTTTGCGTGGCCGATATGTATCCCATCAAAAAAACCCAGCGCAATCACGCGCCTTTTGTCTGTCATGTGGCTGCTCCATATAAGTTGATTGTATATAGGGGCTGACGCCCGCTGCGTATCGTAGCGTACGCTGTAGGGACGGTCACCCCCGACCGTCCGCGCGGACGACCGAGGCGATCATCCCTACAAGCGTCCGTCAAAAAAACGACTTTATCACACGCAATGCACCACCTATGCCTTCACCCAATGCCAGGAACTCGCCGTCTGGGTTGTAGATTCTGTGCTTTCCGTCCGGTACGCCGTCAACCCGGCACGCCGCGCCATTTTTGATTCTTTGCGTGTCTTCAGGGTTCACGGCCAACGCCGGATATCCCGCGAAAATCGAGTCGGTCGGCAGGATTATATCCTGTGCCATGCCGTTGGACACGGATTCTATGATCTCATTCAGCGGCAATGCGGTGTCTATCGAAAATGCCCCGGCTTTCGTCCGGCGCAGTGACGCCATCGCCCCGCCCATGCCGAGTGTTTGCCCGATATCATGCGCAAGTGTGCGTATATACGTGCCTTTTGAACACGCGACGCGGATTGTAAATTCACTGCCGCCGAAGTCTATTAACTCCAGCGCGGATATAAAAATATCCCGCGCCGGTCTTGGGATATCTATCCCTTGCCGCGCAAGCTTGTATAGTCTGACCCCATCGATTTTCACCGCCGAGTACATCGGCGGAATCTGCTGGCTTTCCCCTAAAAATCCCGAAAGCACAGCCTTTATTTCCGCTGCGGAAAGGGAAGAGGAGACTTCGCGGCTCTCCAAAACGTTGCCCTGTGTATCTTGCGTGTCGGTAACAATGCCGAGTTGTATTCCGGCTACATACTCTTTTTCCGCATTTTCACAGAATTCGGCGGCCCTGGTCGCGCGACCGATGAAGATTGGCAAAACGCCGGTTGCCGTCGGATCTAACGTCCCGCCGTGGCCGATGCGTTTTGTCCTGAAAACGCCGCGCAGCTTCGCCACAACATCGTGAGACGTCCAATCAGTGGGCTTGTCCACTATCACGATTCCGTTCATTTAGTCCCTCGGCAAAAAATCGCCCAAGACAGCAATTAACTCTTGCTTGATCTCTTCAACTGATTTTCTTCTCGCAAATCCCGCAGCCATAGGATGTCCGCCGCCGCCGAATCTTTGGCAGATATTGTGCGCGCTGACGCCTGGGGTGGTGCGGATAGACACCTTGCAGTCAGCGGTTGATGTCAATTCCCGTATAGTGATCCCGACGAGCACACCCTCAATAGAACCGGGGATTGCCGCAATGCCGTCTATATCGTCTTCAACAGCACCTGTGGACTCAATCATGTCTCTGGTAATGGCCGCGATTGCCACAGTATCGTTAAAGTAAAACTCAAGCGCGTTGTTTACTATGCTTTCTATCTTCACGCGTCCGCGTGTTCTTGCGCGAAAAAGAATTCTGTTAAGCTCCGTATGCGGTGCGCCTGCTTCAATCAGCTCGGCAGCGGCTTTCAGTGAGGCCGCCGTCGTGTTGGCAAACGAAAAGCAGCCGGTGTCAGTCGAGATGGCGATGTACAGTTGCCCTGCGCTGGTTTTGTCCACTCCGCAGGGGAGTTGTTTTAATATGTTATAAACAACCTCCGCACAGGCGGCTGTGCTGTCATCAAGACAGGTATATTCTGCGTACAGCGTGTTCGATTGATGATGATCTATAGACAGCGAGATTTTGTCCAAATATTTTTTAGCGTCTTCATAGAACAGATGTTGTGATGCGGTGTCCACAGTGATCGTATACTCCGGCACGTATTCACCTGGTGCCCAGTAATCTTTGATAAACGGCATATATTTCTCCGTCACCTCTGGGTTATAGAGAACATATGCCGTTTTTCCAATTTTATTCAAACCACAACAAAGCGCGCCGGCGCAACCGATGGTATCTCCGTCCGGGCGGCGGTGGGTGATTATCAAGAATTTGTCACGGGATTTCAGCCATTCTGCAGTGTCACCGATGGTCATCATCGTCGTTGTCTTCGCCATCGTTCTCCTCCGGTATGTCTAGATTTTCCAATATCGTGTTAATGCGTGCCCCGCGCTCCATAGACTTGTCGAGTTCAAATTGAAGCTCTGGCGTATAGCGCAGATTCAGCGTTTGCCCAAGCTCACGCCGCAAATATCCGGCTGCGGATTTCAACCCTTTTAAAAACTCTTTTTCAGATTGCATGTCGAAAACGCTGACATATACTTTGGCTGTGCGCAAATCTCCCGTTGTGTCAACAGAAGTAATGCTGATCATGCCCTGCTTGACACGCGGGTCTTTTATATTCCGTAGCAGCGTTGACAGAACGCGCTGAATGTCTTCGTTTATCCGTTCAATCTTGTTATTCGGCATGGTGTGTCTCCTAAACCGGGATTTGTTCCATGGCGAAACATTCTATAATGTCGCCTTCTTTGATGTCGTTGTATTTTTCAAACGCGATGCCGCATTCGTAATTCGTCGCGACTTCTTTTACATCGTCTTTGAATCTTCTCAACGATGCCAGCTCACCCTCATGAACGACAATGCCGTCGCGCACTAACCGGGCAGAGCTGTTTCGCAAAATCTTGCCGTCCAAGACATAGCAGCCGCAGATCGTACCGACTGCCGATGCTTTGAATAATTGACGCACTTCTGCGTGACCGTACACCACTTCGCGGAACTTCGGTGCCAACATGCCCTTCATCGCGGCCTCGATTTCGTTTATGCACTCATAGATGACGCGGTACATGCGCATGTCGACATTGCTGCGCTGGGCAGAGTCACGGGCATTCATCTCCGGTCTGACGTTGAAGCCGACGATAATCGCGCCGCTGGTAGAAGCCAGCATCACATCCGACTCGCTGATTGCACCAACGCCGGAGTGGATGACGCGTACGCGTACTTCCTCGTTTGTTAATTTTTCCAGAGACGCTTTAATCGCCTCAGCACTGCCTTGAACATCGGCCTTGACGATGATGTTCAGGTCTTTAAGTTCACCCTCTTGGATTCGCGCGAACAGGTCTTCAAGCGACACTTTGACGGATGTGGATTGAGATGCCTTTTTTTCTGACTTACGCTGCGCTGTCAATTCCCTGGCCATGCGTTCATCGGTGACGACGTTGAAAGTATCTCCCGCGTTTGGAACCTCTGACATGCCGGCGATTTCGACAGGGACTGACGGGCCTGCTGAGTTGATGCGCTCACCCTTTTCAGTCATCATCACCCGGACGTGGCCGACCGCTGTGCCGGCGATGATCGTGTCGCCTGTATTCAGCGTACCGTTTTGAACCAGCACCGTCATCAACGGGCCGCGGCCTTTATCAAGCCGGGCTTCTATCACCGTACCTTTTGCTTTGCGGTTCGGATTCGCGCGCAATTCCGCCATTTCGGCGGTTAAGATGATCATTTCAAGCAGGTTTTCAATGCCCTCGCCTGTTTTCGCTGATATCGGACAGACGATGGTTTCCCCGCCCCATTCTTCGGAGACAAGGCCATGCTCTGTCAATTGCTGCTTTATCTTTTCCGGATTCGCACCCGATACATCCATTTTGTTAATCGCAACGATGATCGGAATATTCGCCGCTTTCGCGTGATTGATCGACTCTATCGTCTGCGGCATGATACCGTCATCTGCCGCAACGATCAGTATCGCGATATCTGTTACCAGCGCACCGCGCGCTCTCATCGCTGTGAACGCCTCATGCCCGGGTGTGTCCAGGAATGTGATCGGATTGCCTTTCACGTGCACCTGATAAGCACCGATATGCTGCGTGATGCCTCCGGCCTCGCCTGTTGCCACGCTCTCCTGACGTATTCTATCCAACAGCGATGTTTTACCGTGGTCAACGTGACCCATAACGACCACAACCGGTGCACGCGGGACAAGATCTTCCGCTTTATCTTCGCTGTCATCAATCAATCGTTCTTCAATGGTCACGACAATTTCACGCTCAACTTTGCAGCCAAGCTCAATAGCGACAAGTGCCGCCGTATCATGGTCGATGATATCGGAAAGTGAAGCCATCACGCCCATTTTCACAAGCTGGCGTACGACTTCCGCCCCTGTTTTCTTCATGCGGGAAGCAAGCTCACCAACGGAGATTTCATCCGGAATCTGGACTTTCAGCTGGGCTTTTTTCGCAACCTCAAGCTGCAGGCGGTTCATTCTGTCGCGTTCTTCCTGCCGGCGTTTCGCGCCGGAGGCAATTGACGGCCTTTGATTATGCGGTTTTTTTGTTATTTTTTGCTTGCCGCGCTTCATGTTTTCTGCGCGTTCCGGCACAAGCTTGTCAAGCCTTTCGTCGTACTTGTCGATATTGATTGTCGCGCCGGATGTATCCACCAGCCGTTTCTCCGGTGCTTTCCGCGCGACGAAGGGTTTGTCGTCGGGCTTTTTCGCGGCGGGGGCAGGTGTCTCCTCGCTTTTTGGCGCCGCTTTGGGGTCAATCGTCGCGCCTGCTACCGCTGCCGGGGCCTCTTCTTTCGGTGCATCTTGCTTTGCCGCTGTTGGCGCAGTCTGCGGCGGCGCGGATACGGCGTATATCTCTTCTATACTCTCAATCTGATTATTTATCGTCAGATACTCAAAGATAATATCAAGCTCCTCCACCGTTAGGACCTGCATATGGTTCTTCGGTGCGGTTGCGTATTTTGTGAGAATTTCCGTTATCTGCTTGGTCGGAACCTTAAAATCTTTCGCAACCTCATGAACCCTATATTTGAACATTGTACTCATTGCGCAGTCCTCCTCTGGTATATTCGGTGAAGTGACGCACTGTTTGCGTCTGTAAAGTTCGGGCGAACACCATTCGCCCACTACATGTCTAATCCTGTTATAAATTTATGTGCCAGCCCCGCGTCTAAAATGGCGACGATTCCCGGAGATCCTCTGCCGGTGACTTGCCCCAGCTCAAACTTCGTATACGGTACGGCGATATGATCGCATTCGGCATCTTCGGCATATATGCGCGCCTGGCGGATTGATCGCTCTGACGCGTCAGAAGCTGAGATGATCGCTGCGGCTTTCCCGGTTCGTGCGGCTTGGGCTACTGATTCACTTCCGACGGCCAGCAACCCTGCTTTTTTCGCCAATCCAAGAATCCTAATCATTCGGCAGACCCTCTATTTGACTGTTCAACTCGTCAACAACCGCTTGCGGAATTTCTGTGCCGAACGCCCGCCCGAGTGCGCGGGACTTCACTGCGCGCTTCAAGCACTCAGCATCCTGACAGAGGTACGCACCTCTTCCCGGCTTTTTGCCGACAAAATCAAGGGAAACGTCCCCCTCCGGAGATCGTACAGCACGTATGAGTACTCGCTTAGGCTTCATTTCACGGCAACCGAGGCATTGCCGCATGGGCTGGTGCTTTTGTGGTTTTGTTGACATTGCAGACTCCTGTAAAGGTCTTGCGGGCATTTATATTTTCGCGGTACGCAGAGGACTGTGTGCCCTACTCGGTCTCTGCCGCGCTTTCCGGCTTGATATCTATTTTGAACCCGGTTAGCCGAGCCGCTAGACGGACGTTTTGCCCCTCCCGGCCGATTGCCAGTGATAGCTGACTGTCCGGCACAACCACGCGGCAGGACTTTCCGTCCTCCATCATGGTCACTGAAATAACGTCAGACGGTGCCAGTGCTGAGGCCACGTATTCTGTGGGATCTTCGCTGTACTTGACGATATCTATCTTTTCGCCGCCCAGCTCATTTACAATGGCGTTCACTCTGCCGCCTTTTGGTCCTACACAGGCACCGATCGGTTCCACCTCTGGGTCATTTGATGAGACAGCGATTTTTGTACGGTTACCCGCCTCACGCGCTATGGAATGAATCTCTACCGTGCCGTCATGTATCTCCGGCACCTCAAGCTCGAACAATCTTTTGACTAATCCGGGATGTGTGCGCGAGATAAGTATCTGCGGGCCTCTGGTCGATTTTCTGACCTCGATTACATAAACCTTTATCCGGTCGCCCTCACGCAATGCTTCGTGTTGAACACGCTCTTCCGGCAACAGCATCGCCTCTGTCGTTTCAGCGTTTGAGCCGATTTGGATAGAAACGCCGCCTGTACGAGGTTCAATACGTGTAACAACGCCTGTTAGAATTTCATGCTCTTTTGATGTAAACTCATCGTATATGATGTTGCGCTCTGCCTCACGGATGCCTTGTATGATTACTTGCTTGGCAGCCTGGGCTGCGATTCTGCCGAATTTTTGCGTCTCAACTTGTTCGTTAATAAAATCACCGGGCTGCGCGTTTTTCGATATTTTTCGCGCTTCTTCCACAGAATACTGTGTTTCCGGGTCTTCAACTTCTTCGACTACCATTTTTTGTATAAACATTTCCACAGTTTTTTCCACAGGATTCAGCACGACCCTCGCGCAATCGGCCGCGGCGGGATAGTCTTTTTTCAGCGCGGCCAAAAGTGCCTGCTCTATTTTCTCAAGCATGTAGGTCTGCGGTATTCCTTTTTCTCTTTCGATATCCTGTATAGCCAGGAAAAATTCAGCATTCATTGCCGTGCTCCTTCATACTTATACATCTTATGATATACGCAGCCTGACCTGCGCGACTTCCGTTTTTTCAAAACTGTGCTTTTGCCCCGATATATCTAGCTCAACCGTGCCGTCATCATTATAAGCAGATAGATTCCCTGTAAACACTTTCTGTCCATCTTTTGGCTTATACAGCTTAACTTCCACAAGGTGTCCAATAAATCTTTGGAAATCTGACGGACGGTGCAACCGTCTTTCCGCACCGGCACTCGATACCTCAAACGTATAGCCCTGCGGAAACAGATCCTCGTACTCGTCCAACAGCGGGTCTAGCTCACGGCTCACGGCCTCGCAATCGGCGATTGAAACGCCTTTCTCCGAGTCGATATAGACTCTTAGAAACCAGCTTCCGGCCTCTTTTATATATTCAATATCCCATATTTCCAGGCCGTGTTTGCGGGCGATGGGCTCTGCCAGCGCCATCACGGCATTTGCAATTTTGCTCATAATATCCTCATGCCCGTTTCGCGCTTGTAATCAGGGAGAAATCACGAAACAATATAAAAATTTTACTTTTGCGAATAAAGCAAGAAAAAAAGTGGGAGTTTCCCCACTCGGTCAAGTCTTTCATCTGAACGCTGACAGTATACCACGCCCGGCGCGGCATTGCAAGCATTTTTCAACCAAAAATAAGAAAATGTTTGCCATAGCGGCGAAATGATGATAATATATCATGCGCTTGAAAAACAAATTGTCAAAAAGTCAAGCGTAAACAAGAAATGGAGAAATGAAATGAAAAAGAAAATTATTGCCCTGACCCTCGCTTTGATGATGCTGCTGCCGCTGTTAGCGGCTTGCACAGACAACGATTCCGGAACAGACACAGCACCTGAAACAAACCCAGCGATTGAAGAGACGACCCCGGCTGATGAAACAACGGATGAAAATGGTGCGGACGATGCTGATGCCGACACCGATACGGATGGTGACGATACAAATGCCGGTACCATCATGAATGCGGCCCTTTCTGGTACTTTTGTTTTGGAAGATGATCCTGCATTTTCGATTACATTCAGCGAAAATGCATTCTGGATTCCGATGCCCTATTATTACATGGGCTTGCTGGATTTAGACGGCAGCTTTTACTTCAGTGGTACTTTCGACATAAACGAAAGCAACCGTACAATTAGCCTTTCCTTCGATGAAGCAGTCATTTTAGAAAACATAGTGGAGCTGGTATGGGTTCTGCTTGAAACGGATCCGGATATGCAAGAATTTTTTGAGGATCCAGAAATGGAAGAGCTACTCGACATAATCGTTGATGCGTCAATTGAAGCGATGGTGCCTTTCATAATGGACGAAATTTTAGAGGAACTGTCCGAACTGGTATTGACTTTTGAAGACGGCTTTGACAGACTATACACAGATTATGGAGATGCGTTTGTTCGCCAATAGTCGGCTGCGCGACTGAAAAAGATAAAAGACTTTAAAAAAGAGCGCCTGACCGGCATTTTGCCCGGCAGGCGTTTTTTTGTCAAAAATCCTTCAACAAATCCAAAACATCAGTGCAGAGTTCCTCCGCTATTTCTATGTTTGCGCCTTCCGCTCTTATCCGGATAGCGTTTTTTGTCCGCAGCGGCGATATCAGCACCGTGCCGGATTGCACGCCGAATCTGATGCCGTCCGAGAATTCTGCACCCAGCTCACAGGCTGTTTTGGATAGTTCGCCCATCACTTCCGCCCTGGCGCGGGTTAATGGAACTTCACGTTCAACGTTCGCGAATGCGGGCACTTTCCGCGCCATCAAATCTGTCAGAGTGATGCCATCTTTTTTCATCCGCGCACAGATCAATGCCCCGGCAAACACTCCGTCGTGCAACGGGCGCAAATTTCTGTAGAGTGCTTCCGCTTCGTCACCATCACGCCCCAGTCGATAGATTTCCGCGTGATACGGTTCGGCGAGCGTCTCAATTGCCGCCGGCGCATCGAATGGGACGGCCAGTTTGCTTTGGCCGTATTCAAGTGCCAGCGCGCAAATCAGGGCTAGCATCTGTGCCGGGAGGAATTGCTGTCCGTCTTCGCCTATCGCATAGAGTGCTGTGCCGTCATTTCCGAGTGTGAAGCACGGTCTGCCGGACGTTTGCTCCACGACTGTGCAGCCAAGAAGCGTTAACGCCTTTTTAAACACCTTGTTCTGCGATTCCTCAGCTGTGACAGACACTGCAAGCCCCTCACCGCCGCCCTCATGCGAAAATGCGTATGTCATCGCGGCGGCGGCATAGATTTCGGAAACACCGCGCAAATGCTCTGTATGGCCTATTTTGCCTGTATATGGCGCATCATCCCTGTCGGAGATTGACGATAATTCCCGTTCCAGCGCGTGGGACAGCATACTCCCAGATTTGCCGAAGCATGTGAGCTCCACATTATCAAGACGCTGGTTTACGCAAATGGTAAACGGCAGATTCATACGCTCTCCAACAAACGACGCGCAGGACGGCAGTCCGGAATCGAACGTCAACAACTCCGCGCCACGGGCACAGATGCCGCAGCCGATTGTTTCAGCAACAATTCGGGCCGCGTCTCCGCCGAAATGGCCGAGGCCGACCCGTCCGAAACTCGCGGCAGCCTGACCCAGCTTTAAGCAATCCTCAACCGTCAGTTCCGTGCCCAGTCCGCCTGAAATAACGCCTCTCGCAGTGAATGACATTCCGGCCTTGATGTGCCCGTGGGTGATGCTGCTTTTCACCGTCTTCCCAGCCGGGATCTGCCGTGCCGGCCAGATATTGACAGATTCGGCAATCACCGCCTGTTCACCGATAATGGTTTCTTCGCCGATGACCGCGTCTTCGGATACGGCGGCGGATTTACCGATGACGGCGCCTTTGCATATCACCGCGCCGGCTATCACCGCCCCGTCTGAGATGGTTGCGCCGTTGACAACGGAATCCCTGACAGTGCCGGCAATGTCGGAGTTGTCACCAATGACGGTGCGGGAGCCGATTTTGGCACCGCGCCGCAGTGTAACGTTGCTTCCAATATACACAGGCGGCACGATAGTCACGCCCTCCGGTATCGGTGACGCGCTGTATATACCGGGGTTGACTTCCGGTGCATGGATATTGACTTTCACCCGCCCCTCCAGCATGTCAATGGCACATCTACGATAGGCTTCCGGACTGCCGATATCGCACCAGTAGCCTTTTTGCGCCATGCCGTAGAGTCCGCGATTTTCGGCGAGTATGGCGGGGAAGAACGCTTTGCCGAAATCATACTTTTTGCCAGGCGGGACTTTGTTATTAAACAACGCGGGGGAGAGAATGTATATCCCGGTGTTTATTGTGTTTGTCACAACACCTTCCCACGGCGGTTTTTCTATGAACTCGGCGATCCGCCCATCTTCGCGCGTAACGACAAGGCCATATTCCAGCGGCTCTGGGTGTTCGTATAGCGCGATGGTCGCCTCTGCCATTTTTGCTTTGTGGAAGGCTATCATGTCTCTCAGGTCGAAATCGCACACACAGTCACCAGAGATGACGAGGAAATCATCCTCCCCGATAAATTCAGCGCAAGCTCTGACGCTGCCGGCTGTTCCCAGTGCCTCACGCTCAATACTCGTGTGGAGTTTTATGCCGCGCCTGCCGGAGATATAATCAATAATCGTTTCCGGCATGAATTTAAGCGTCAGACATGCTTCGGTGACGCCGTTTTTTTCCAGAAGCTGCAGTATATACTCCAGCGCCGGGTTGTCTAACAGGCGTGCCATTGGTTTTGGTTCATTTATGCTGACAGGCCGCAGACGCGTTCCCTCGCCTCCGGCCATGATCACTGCTTTCACGATATCAACCCCCGTAATTAGATAATAAAGTACTACGTTCCCGCCCGCTTCACCCCACGCGACAAGTCGCGCGGAGATCCCGTACGGGCGGGAACGCAAGACATACTATAATTATTGGTTGATATTGTGAAGTTTATTCGCGGCAAAGGGATTTAGGGTTTTCTTTGATGCAACCCTTGCTCAATAAGTGCGATTGTTGCCTCGGGGTCATCCACACCGATGACGACCGTGTCGAAATTCTCATCTTTTATGTGTATAACAACGGCATCTTCTTTTCTTTTAAGGTCATAAAACACATTTCTTCCTTCTTGATTAAAATATCCCCCATAATAAAAAGAATTTGCGTTAGTCCCAAAGCGTTTATCCAAAGCTTTGGGAAGGTCTTTCCATTCCAAACCGCTTGTTACTCCGGTGATATTGCTCAAATGGATTGATACTTCACTTTTTAATGCGAAAAACTTTCTGGCGCCCTGCATGGTGATAATTAATTGATCGTTTTCAATTTTCACTCTAGACATTATGTATGCTCCTTTTCTTTTGTATTTTCATGTTAAGGGGTTGTATTCCCCACCATCGGCGTATATTCCATGTCAAATGCTTCCGCCACTTCCCGGCAGGTGAGTTTTCCGCTGTAGGTGTTGACACCAAGCTTCAGGCCGGGGTCTGCATCGGCGGCATTTTCCAAACCCATGTCGGCAATCTTCAGGCCATAGCTTAACGTGGCGTTGGTCAGCGCAAAGGTAGAGGTTTGGCTCACCGCCCCCGGCATGTTGGCTACGCAGTAATGTATAATACCGTCCACAACAAACGTCGGGTCGTTGTGATAAGTGATCTTAGAGGTTTCGCAGCAACCGCCTTGATCCACAGCTACGTCCACGATGACTGAACCGGGTTTCATCTGTTTAAGATACTCTTTTTTTATAAGTTTTGGGGCTTTTGCACCGGGCACTAATACCGCACCGATGACCAGGTCAGCGTTCATTACGGCGACCTCCACCGCGGCGGGGGTTGAATAGAGTGTTTGGATGCGGTTTCCAAACACATCATCCAGATAGTACAGGCGGTCTATATTATTATCCATGATTGTCACGTTTGCGCCAAGGCCGATGGCCACCTTCATTGCGGATACGCCCACTACGCCGCCGCCGATGATTAAGCATTCAGCATTTTTCACACCAACGGCACCGCCAAGCAGTATACCACTGCCGCCCATCGGTTTTTCCAAACAGCGCGCGCCCACTTGTATGCTAAGTTTCCCGGCAACCTCACTCATCGGCCTGAGTAGTGGCAACCCGCCTGCGGCATCCCGAATGGTTTCATATGCAACCGCTTTGACACGGCGTTCAAGCAATTCTTCTGTCAAGCGCCTATCTGCCGCTAAGTGAAGATATGCGTAAATAATCTGGTTTTCCCGTATGAAGGGTAGCTCTGCTTCCAGCGGTTCTTTTACTTTAACGATCATGTCACAGATATTCCATATGTCTTTTGCGGCAGGCAGAATCTTCGCCCCGGCCGCTAAATACTCCTCATCCGGCAGGGAAGCACCCGCGCCCGCCCCGGCCTGCACAAAAACCTCATGCCCGTGGCTGATGTAATCCTTCACATTGCTCGGTGTCAAGCCGACACGATATTCGTTCTGCTTAGTTTCTGTCACTGTACCTACTTTCACTGATATGCCCCCTTCTTTTGGTGATGCGCCTAAGCTGGCTATTATTTTACGGCATTTTCAAAAAAAAGGGAAGTCAAAATCAAAAATTTTACGACTTGGGTCGGATGCGGCGCATCTGCCAAGGCAGCCCGGCGATATTTGTATTGTAATGAGAAAGTATATTTGGTATAATACTCTCCAACTCTTTATTAGGATGATTTCCATGAACAAAAAACTGCCAAGGTTGTTTCAATCCAGCGTCAGGCTGTATTTCATGTTTCTTATCGCGTTTGCTGTAGCAACGTTTGTTATCAATGACACCAGCCGCGTTTGGGCGGGTGTCATTCAAATTGTTGTGCTTGTGTTACTGGCGCTTTATTCACGTATCAGCACGAAAATACGCACGGCGAAACTGCTGGACTATCTTGAATCCATGTCGGACGGCATGGATATGACCGTGCGGGACACCCCGCTGCCGGTGGTTGTGTTTAATTCAGAGACCAGTGAAATTTTATGGTCGAACGAGCGATTTCAATCAATCACCGATGATCGGGAGCATTTGTTTGAGCGGCGGATTACAGACGTGGTGCCCGGTTTTTCGCAAATCTGGCTGTTAGACGGGAAAAGCGAATGTCCAGACGAAGTTTCTGTCGGCGACAAAACATACAAAGTGTCTGGACAGCTGGTGCGGACAGAGCGTGAATATATCGCTACAACTTACTGGGTTGACGTCACTGAATATGCCGCAATTAACCGTGAGTATGCGGATTCAAGGCTCGTTTCTGCGATCTTGATGCTGGATAATTATGAAGAGCTGCTGAAAGGCATGACAGAAAAGGAAAAATCAATTCTTCTGTCCGATATCGACGAAAAAATCAGCCTCTGGTCCGCAAACAGCGGGGGAAGTCTTGTGAAATTTGACAGAGACCGATACATGTTCCTATTTGAGGAGCGGGACTTTGAAGGGTTTGTTGAAGACAAATTTTCTATCCTGGATTCAGTACGCGAGTGCGAAGGTTCCGGCGGCGTTCATGCAACACTGAGCATTGGGATAGGCAAAGACGGTACGACACCGCAAGAGAACCATGCTTTTTCCAAGCTTGGCCTTGAGATGGCACTATCTCGTGGCGGAGACCAGGCTGTTGTCAGGAACAAATTCGGTTTTGAGTTCTTCGGCGGACACTCGGCGCGGCTGGAAAAGCGGACGAAAGTGAAATCCCGCGTGATGGCAAGTGCGTTCGGCGGATTGTTGAGTGATGCTTCCACCGTATTTGTTATGAGCCATAAGCAGGCAGATTTCGACTCAATCGGTGCCGCTGCTGGTATTTGTTGTATCGCGCGCGCCAAGGGAAAAAAGGCGCGGATCGTGGTGGATATGGAGAATAATTTTGCCAAAAACCTTATCAGCCGCCTGATGGAGTCACCGGAATATAAAGATGTGTTTATTTCGGATCAAGACGCGATGGTGGAGGCGGATGCGAAGAGTCTGCTGGTTGTTGTGGATACAAGCAGGCCGGAGCAAGTGGAATCTGAACCCTTGCTGCTGTCCTGTACACGGGTGGCGGTGATCGACCACCACAGAAGGGCTGCGACCTATATAGAAAACGCGATACTGAATTTTCATGAGCCATACGCGTCGTCTACCTGTGAGCTTGTGACGGAGATGCTGCAATATCTTGTCGATACAACTGACATTCTGCGGGCAGAGTCTGAGGCACTGCTTGCCGGCATTGTGCTGGATACGAAAAGTTTTACAATCAACACCGGCAGCAGGACATTTGAAGCCGCGTCGTATTTAAGAAGATCCGGATCCGACACGGCGGATGTAAAACGGCTGTTGCAGTCAGATTTTGAAACAGCCACGGCCCGATATGCGATTATGCGTGAGGCTGAGATTATAAGACCCGGCGTGGCACTCGCGTGGAGTGATGAGCCGCAGAATCGCTTGACAATAGCCCAAGCATCGGATGAGCTGTTGAATATAGAGGGGGTCACCGCCTCATTCGTGTTGGCACGCAGTGGGGACGATGTGTTTGTTTCCGGCCGCAGTATCGGCGACTTGAACGTGCAGCTGGTTTTGGAAAAACTGGGCGGTGGCGGCAATAATGCCAACGCCGGGGTTCAGTTGCATTCGGCAGATTTAAGACAGGTTGTGACAGACTTGACCTACGCCATAGATGAGTATCTGGAGATAGATGAGAAGCGCAAAACAAACACCAAAAGTTAAACGCGCATGGCACATTTCACCCATAGGGGCGGCCAGTGGCCGTCCGCTATGGTGATTTTTGAGAATGGACGCGCACAGCGCGCGCCTACAGGAGGTACAATATGAAAGTGATATTACAGAAAGATGTAAAAGGCAAGGGCAAGGCGGGGCAGCTTGTAGAGGTTTCTGACGGATATGCCAGGAACTTTCTACTGCCGCAAAAACTCGCCGTGATTGCAACGGCAGAGAATTTGAATGTGATGAAACAGCAGGAAAAAGCCCGGCAAAAGAAGCTGGAGGCAGACAAAGCCCAGGCGATGGATATCGCGGCGAAGCTGGAGGGTGTGATCGTCAAAATCCCAGCCAAAGCCGGTGCCGGCGGGAAGCTCTTCGGCGCGGTCACTTCAATGGAGATTTCGTCTTCACTGGCAGAACAGCACAGCATTGAAATTGAAAAGAACAAGATCGTCCAGGATGATCCTATAAAAACATTCGGCGCATTTGAAGTCAAATGCAAGCTGGGTTTTGAAATCACCGGGGTGATACACGTTCTGATTGTTGAGAGCTAGGCATGGACGAACTGCTTAGCAGACAAACACCGCACAGTTATGAGGCTGAACAGGCGGTTTTAGGATCCATGCTGATCGATTCACGCTGCGTGGCCGATGTGTTGGAGCTTTTGCGGGCGGACGATTTTTACGTGTCCGCCAATAGGGATATTTTTGAAACGATTGTTTCAATGTTCAACTATTCCAAAAAGATTGACCCGGTGACCGTGCTAGATCAAATGAAAGCCGCCGGAGTCTGGAATGATACCTTGCCTGCATATATCCGTGACCTGATGCTGATTACGCCAACCGCTGTCAATGTGCTGGAATATGCCGGGATTGTTAAAGACAAATCACTGCTGCGCGCGATTGCTGACGCCGGGGGAGACGTGAACGCGATGGCAGTCTCCGGCGAGGGCGGGGCTGACGCGATTCTGGAGGCGGCGGAGAAGCGTATCTACGCCTTGAGAGATGACCGTGGGCATGACGGGCTTGTACCTGTCTCTAAAATCCTTGTCGATGTGTACGAGCAGATATCAGAAGCCGCAAAAAACGGCGGAGAAATCCCGGGGTTGGCGACAGGGTTTTATGATCTTGACAGATTTGTGCTGGGCTTAAGCGGGTCTGATCTCGTTTTAATCGCCTCTCGCCCCGGCATGGGAAAAACCAGTATCGCGTTGAATATTGCATTACATGCGGCGAAAACATCCGGCAAATCCGTTGCCGTATTTTCGCTTGAGATGTCACGTGAACAACTGGCAATGCGGCTGTTGTCGTCAGAGAGTTTTGTTGACAGCAAAAAGCTCATCACAGGCCGGGTGGCGGACGGAGACTGGCAGCGATTGTCCGATGCCGCCGCGTCCATCAGCTCCTGCGATCTTTACATCAATGATAATCCGTCTATCGCTGTGTCTGATATGAACGCACAGTGCCGGCGGATAAAAAATCTGGGACTTGTTGTCATCGACTATCTTCAGCTTATGCAGTCCGCCACCGGCGGGAAGGGATCCTACGCCAACGAAAACAGAACGCAGATGGTGGGCGAAATCAGCCGGATGATGAAGATCATGGCGAAAGAGTTGAACGTGCCGGTGGTCTGCCTGTCACAGTTATCTCGTGCGAATGAATCCCGAGAGAACAAGCGTCCGCGTCTATCCGATCTGCGTGAATCCGGTGCGATTGAGCAGGACGCAGATATTGTCCTCGGCCTATACAGGGACGACTACTACAATAATGAATCGGAAGTGCCGAATGTTGCGGAACTGATTGTCATGAAAAACCGCAGAGGCGAAACAGGCACGATTGAGCTGAAATGGTTGCCTGAATTTACGTCTTATTCATCCCTGGAGCAGCGGCGAGAGGACTAGAACATCCCATTCATGTGCAAAGGGGCTTTGAATGGGGCACGACAAAACACCCGGCTCTGTAGGAACGTGTACGGTCAAACCTTGCCCTCTTTAGTAAAGAGGGTGCCGCCCACAGGCGGCGGGTGTTTTGTTTCTTATCCAACATTATAATATAAAGGATTACCCAATTGATTATCGACAAACTATTGAAATTCGCCGATGAATTTGATATGTTGCCGGAATCCGGCATTGTTTTGGCCTGTGTATCAGGCGGTGCGGATTCAATGGCAATGTTGCACGCGTTGATTGCCGTTTCGTCGCAGCGTGGATTTTCGGTTGCTGTTGCGCACTATAACCACAGACTACGGGGTGCGGAATCTGACGCGGATGAAGCGTTTGTCAGGGATTATTGTGCGCGTCACGGCATCGCGTTTCACGCCGGTTCCGGAGATGTTAAAGCGTACGCGTCTGAACACGGCACAGGTATTGAAGCCGCTGCACGTGACCTCCGGTACGCGTTTTTTTACAATGTGGCGGAAGCATCCGGGGCGTTAAAGATCGCGACAGCCCACACGGCAGATGATAACGCCGAAACGGTGGTCATGAATCTGATTCGTGGCACGGGACAGGCGGGTTTGTCGGGCATCCCGCCGTGCAGAGATATGATCATCCGTCCGATTTTGCGTGTGTCCCGTGACGAAGTAATGCGCTATATCGAAGCGTTTAGGATTCCATATGTCGAAGACGCCACCAACAGCCTTGATATTTTTACGCGCAATAAAATCCGGCTGTCGGTTATGCCGGTTCTGAAGGAAATTAATCCGCGATTTAATGAGGCGGTGATGGTCGCAAGTACCATCTCCCGCGCTGATGAGACATATCTTTCAGAACTTGCCGATGGATTTATTAAAGATCATTGTGCCGCCGGGCGTGTCCCGATAACGGAACTTTGCAAGGCTCCATTTGCTGTGTCAAGCCGTGTGATACGACAACTTCACGGTGGCAGTTTGTCATACAACCATGTAAAAGCGGTGCTGAAACTGGGGGATGAAGATCGAAGCAACCCATCCGGCAGTATCTCTTTGCCCGGTATGGTTGTGTATAGAGATTACGGATACTTAGTCTTTGACAACGGTACACATGTTTCGGACGGGTTTATGCCTGTGTATCTTGAGGATGGCGGGTGTCAGACAATTCCGGCGCTTTGTCTTAAAATATCTTGCCAATCAGTGGTATATGATGATAAAATTGGAAACGTTAATAAATCGTTTACTTCTTTTTTGTTCAAATTTGACGATTTATGTGGTACAATTGTCGTTAGGCCGCGTGCTATTGGCGACACGATAAAACTTTCGGGAGGCACAAAAAGCTTGAAAAAGCTTTTTATTGAACGCAAAGTTCCACGTCTGTCCCGGTCTCTCACACCTGTGATTGCTGATGATGCTGGCGTACTTGCCGTCTATGGTGTGGCTGCAGGGCAAAGGGCGGTGCCTGCATACGGCGACCGTGTTTTGGAAATTGTTTTCTCCCCCGCGTAGCGGCGAACAGTGTTCGTCCGAGGATTCTCGCATTGTCAACGGGCGCACGATGTGCGCTCCTGCATGACCTCTGCGAAACATGAGAATGATAGAGGATTTGAGCTTATGAATCGTGATTTTAAGAATATTTTATTTTCTGAGGAAAGAATAAAAGAACGGGTAGTACAGCTGGGTGCGGAAATTACGCGCGACTACAGCGGAAAGTCGCCCATGCTTATCGGTGTTCTAAAGGGCAGCTTTGTTTTCCTGGCGGATCTTGCGCGCAGCATAGATTTAGACTGCGAGATAAGATTTTTAAGCTGTTCATCATATGGTTCTTCTACAGTGACCACGGGAGAGGTGAATATCAAAGAACCGCTTGATTTTGACGTCCGCCAGATCGCGGGTCGGGATGTTTTATTGGTTGAAGATATCATCGACAGCGGGGTGACGATGGTGGAATTGCGGGAATTTTTCTCGGAGTTCTCTCCAGCGTCCCTGAAGATATGCACGCTGTTAGACAAAGTGTCCCGCCGTGAAGTGCCGATTAAAGCGGATTACGCGGGCTTTATCTGCCCGGACGAATTCGTCGTCGGCTACGGGCTTGATTACGCTGAAAAATATCGCAACCTGCCCCACATTGCGGCTTTGGAGCCTGAGACTTGTTCAGGCTAGTCAATGAATACTTATAAATAGCAAGGAGTGATTGCTTTTGAATGCAAAAAAAAGAAGTCCACATAGCATAGGTTTTTACCTGTTGATTTTAATAATTCTTGTCTCGGTTATATATCTACTGAGAAGCCAGGACAATGTGCAGGCGACGAGTGTTCAATATTCTGACCTGCGCCGTATTTTTGCCGACGGAGAGGTTGAGAATTTCACGATCAATAACGGAGAGCGGATAACCGTCCGGCTCAGACATGATTTTGAAGACAGCGGCAGTCCGTATGTTACGCACCAACTGTTTAGTGTAGCTTTTTTTCATAATGATTTCGGTGACTATATTGATCTGCTGATGGAGTATGACGACTTCTGGTATAACTTTGAGCCTGGGATGAGGCTCCCGTGGTGGGCGAATCTGATTCCGTATGTGCTTATTATCGTTGTGTTCTTTATTATCTGGAACACCATGATGAGCCGATCCGGTGTCAGTGGAGACAAAGGTGCCATGCGGTTCGGCAAGGCCAGAACCCGGCTCGCCAGCGACGAGAAAAAGAAGGTGACATTCGCCGATGTAGCCGGGTGCGAGGAAGAGAAAGACGAGCTGCGCGAGATCGTGGATTTCTTGAAAGGCCCGCAAAAATACACAGCGATCGGCGCGAAAATTCCCAAAGGCGTTTTGCTTGTCGGTCCGCCTGGAACCGGTAAAACGCTGATTGCCAAAGCTGTTGCCGGTGAGGCTGGGGTGCAGTTCTTATCGATCTCGGGCTCTGATTTTGTTGAGCTTTATGTCGGTGTCGGCGCGTCCCGCGTGAGGGATTTGTTCGATCAGGCGAAAAAACTTGCCCCGGCGATTATATTCATAGATGAAATTGATGCCGTCGGCCGCCAGCGTGGCGCGGGTATGGGTGGCGGACATGATGAACGCGAACAGACGTTGAATCAACTGCTGGTCGAAATGGACGGGTTCAATACAAATGAGGGTGTTATCATCATCGCGGCGACCAATAGGGCCGATATTCTGGACAACGCACTCTTGCGCCCAGGGCGGTTTGATCGCCAGGTATATGTCGGCTTGCCCGATATCCAGGGTCGTGAGGATATACTGAAAGTCCATGCCCGCGGGAAGCTATTAGCTGAGGACGTAGATCTTGCCAGTATTGCCAAAGGCACAATCGGCTTTACCGGTGCGGATCTTGAAAATCTGCTGAACGAGGCGGCATTGTTGGCGGCGCGCAGCAATAAACGGCTGATCACCATGACGGATATAGAAAAAGCCACGCTGAAAGTTATTGCGGGACCGGAGAAGAAGAGCCGCGTGGTGTCTGAAAAATCCCGCAAGCTTAAAGCATATCATGAGGCGGGGCACGCCGTGGCGTCATACTTCCTGCCGAATGTGGATCCTGTGCATCTGGTCTCGATCATTCCAAGAGGTCAAGCCGGTGGCATGGTAATTTACCGCCCGCAGGAAGATAAGGAAACGACATCCAGAAGTGAGATGTTTGAACGAATCATCTCCGCACTCGGCGGCAGAGTTGCCGAGAAGCTGTATATGGATGATATATCTACCGGGGCATCCGGTGATATCCAGCAAGCCAGTGCGATTGCCAGGTCAATGGTAATGAAATACGGCATGAGTGATTCGATCGGGCCGATCTCGTTTGAAGACAGCTCTAAATCTGTGTTCATCGGCCGCGACTTTTCTCAAACGAAGAGTTATTCTGAAAAGACAGCGGCGGCGATTGACGATGAGGTCAAACGCATATTCGATGAGGCAACCATTATCTGTGAAAGGCTGCTCACGGAACATAGCAAAATTGTTGTCGCCACAGCTGAATATCTGCTGGTGCATGAGAATATGGACGGTGAAGATTTTGCGTATTGCTGTGAGCATAACGGCGAAATCCCGCCACCGCGTGATAAGACGGACAAATACGACACCCCTGAGACGGAATCAAAACCAAAGTCCGCGCTGGAAGATTTCCCGGAAATGCCGGACTTGTCTGAGTTCTTTGCCGAACCTGTTTCTGAAGAATCTGACAATTTTGACGACAAGGAAACAGACAAGGACAAGTAGATGAAAAAGGTTAGTCTATTGGTTTTGTTGTCTGTCGTGCTACTGTTGTTAGGCTGCGCAAGTAATCAAATGCCTCCCAATAGCGTGCATTCGCCGGAAGATCTTTACGGGGGATTAATCGGCGTGCTGGAGGGGACATCGGGATTCCAATTTGCCGAGAGGATGGGTGTTGCAAGCCAGTTCCCGAATGGTGAGGAATTGCTGGCGGCGCTGCGAAGTGGCTCAGTCGATGCAGTGGTGATGGAACGTGCCACCGCTGAAATAGTTACCTCACGAGCGCGGCGAGTAACGATGCTTGCTGAGCCGCTGATCGCTTACGATTTACGCATAGCTGTGGCGAAAGAAAACACGAATCTTTTAGCGGCTGTGAATTCCGCGCTGGCATCTCTCCGTGCGGATGGAGTGCTTGACGCGTTGCGTGACGGGTATTTTATCGGCGCGGATTTTGCTTACACGCCGCCTGAAACAGCGGCCACCCGGCCGGGATATCTTAGGGTCGCTGTGCCACGGAATTTCCCGCCGTATGCGTTTGAGGATGATTACGGTAATCTTGCCGGTATGAGTGTGGACATCGCCCGTGCTGTGGTGGATATTATAGGCGTTGAGCTGGTGATAGTGGAGTTTGATGTGCACGAGCTTGTTACCGCCGTGTGGTTCGGTAGGACAGACCTAGCACTCGGATTCATTCCAAATGATCGGGATGATGAGTTGGTCAATTTTTCATCGGTCTATGCCCAGTCCACCCAGGCGATTATTGTCAGAAGATAACACAAATCCCCGCGTTTCAACATATGATGAAACGCGGGGATAACTGTATCATGCTTCATAGCTTCGCCGAAAGCGGACACATATTTTAATTGATGCATATTCCCGCGACTAATCCTAAGGAGGAACCTATGATGTTTTGGTGTCCTTTTTGCAGGTGTTTTAACAGACGCCGGAGATGCAGATGCGGCAGATGGTGCTGAGTTTCAGTCTGTGACATAAATCTCCAAGGGCGCGCACAGTGCGCCCTTACATACAAGCGGCACCGGGCGTCAAGGTATAACAGGTGTGTTCATCGTAAGGTGAACGCGCCTGTTAGTTGTCAACTGGTTACAACCGCCCTATCGCAACCAGTCTTTTATAGGAACGCTCACGTGCGGCGGCGGCTTCTTTTGGCGGTTGTTTGAATGGACACGGTCTGTTCTCTTTCAAACAATATATGTCCTGTAAAGCTGTACATTCAGGCTTGCCGGTTTTCGTTGTATTAAACGCAAAGCAGTCCACAACCGCGCCCTCCATTCCGGGGACGACCATAAGTTTCTTTCTCGGCATATTTCCCTCCTATACATGACTCCGTGGGAAGTTTATCTCTATAACTTCACAATTCAGCAGTGCCGCCTTTTCCTCCGTGCTGAGGTCATTGAATTTGCATTCTATGCACTCCGGACAAAATGTATGCAAATCCTCCCATTCGTACATGCATTCCCCGTCGTACACCTCATGCCCGCAGTTGGCGGTGACGTACTGAATATCAATTTCTTCCATCGGCAGAGACATTGTTTCGTCCCCTCACAGTTTGGAAAACTCAAGCTTCTGAAAACGTTCCAAGATCGGCGCACCCTTCTTGGTTTATACTTTGTGCAGGCATTTGTGGGACACCCTTTCGATTGATACATTAGAAGCGTGTAATCGCAGGTGCTTGTATATGTGCTGTAATACTCACAATCAGTCCGACATGCTGTTATCATTGTATTCCACCTCCGAATATTTTAAGAATAGATCATCAGTCCCTATAAATAATCCGAACTCAACAGAAAATCGGCAACAATATTTTATGCTGAAATCTGTTTGCGCTGCTTGAACTTCGGCAAAAAGTGTTGTATAATGACCGAAAATGCGGAAAAATTTATGGGGGGCTGTTTAATTGGAACGCAAGGATAAGGATAATTATTATCTTGATATCGCGGAAACAGTGCTAAAGAGATCTACCTGTCTGCGCAGAAAATACGGTGCAGTCATTGTCTTAAATGATGAGGTGATTGCAACAGGATACAACGGTGCACCGCGCGGGAGAAAGAATTGCATGGATCTCGGCAAATGCACGAGAGATGAGATGGAAATCCCCAACGGAGAGCGGTATGAATTATGCCGCAGCGTTCACGCAGAGCAGAACGCAATCATCTCCGCCGCCAGGCGGGATATGATCGGTGCCACCATATATCTATCCGGCAGGGATGCAAAGACGAATGACATTCTGGAAGACACAACATCGTGTCTGATGTGCAGGCGATTTATAATCAATGCTGGAATCATAAAAACAGTTTGCCGTGAAGGGGAAGAAACGTACGCTTTGACAAATACCCGCGACTGGGTGTTTAATGATGATTCCGTCACAGGCGGGAGCAGAGATTGATAAAAGGCTGCTGACAGTAAGCAGTTTGAAAATAAGAAACCTGCCTTTATTCGGCAGGTTTCTTATTCGGTTAACTTTGTTTTTCGGCGATAATATTCATTCAAGAAGAACGCAGAAAGATGCCAAATCAATTGTTGAATTGTTTCGGCTGAAATGATAAAATATAGCCGGGATAAGTTTTTGATAGGGAGTTGCGTTGTGAAAATCACATGTTTTGAAGATTTGCGCGATCAGGCGAAAAAGATGGAGACAAAGCCTGTAGTTGCCGTGGTTGAGGCGTGCGACTTAACGACAATGAATGCCATTGCCGACGCGGTGAGAGATGAGATAATACACCCGATGTTGATCGGAGATGCCGGAAAGATAGAAAAAATGACGGCAGAGCTTGGGCTGACAAAGTGTGACATCATCCAGGCGGAGAACGCCGAACAATCGCTCCAACAGGCGGTTCGCCTGATAAACAAAGGGCAGGCGCAGGCAGTGATGAAAGGGAACATAGAGTCTAAAGATTTTTTGAAAGCGATTGTCAATAAAGAAAACAATCTTCTGGCGGGAGAACAGACACTTTTGTCGCTTGCTGGATTATTTGAAGTACCCAGATATCACAAAATTTTTGCCATCAGTGACATGGTTATAAACACATATCCTGACTTAAACAGTAAGAAGATAATCATACAAAACGCCGTAAAAATGCTAAACGCGCTGGGAATAGGAAATCCCAAAGTCGCGGTATTGGCAGCCGTCGATAAATTAAACCCTAAAATGCCGGAAACGGTGGATGCCGCTGAGTTGAAAAAGATGAACAATGAAATACAAAACTGTGTGATAGAAGGGCCTATTTCATTTGACTTGGCCACAAATGCCCAGGCGGCGGAGATAAAAGGGTATCAAAGCCCGGTAGCCGGGGACGCGGATCTTTTAATCGTGCCGGACATTACTTCCGGCAACATGTTGGCGAAATGCCTGACAGGGTTTGCCGGTGCGAAAACGGCCGGGACGGTTCTGGGGGCGAAAGTGCCTGTTATTTTGACGTCCCGCAGTGCGGAACCTTCTGACAAATATTACTCGATTGCTTTAGCCGCCTGTTTGGGTGGGTTGCGTTAAAACGGAAAATAATAAATTTGAAGATACAGCATTTGTTATGATATAGAATGCAGGGGCGCACAGTGCGCCCTCGCCATCTGCCTATAACCGAAAAAGAGATTGCCGTGCAAAAGGGGATACTATGGATAAGAAAACAAGAATTCTCGCAATCAATCCAGGCTCAACCACCACAAAAATGGCGTTGTATGATAATAATAATGAATTGTTCGGCATATCCGTCACGCACAGCCTGGAAGATTTGAAGCCATTCACTGATATTCAGGATCAGTTGCAATATCGCACAGATCTGCTGGAAAAGATAATGCTTGAAAAAGGGTATCATCTGGAAGATGTAGACGTATTTGTCGGGCGCGGCGGTGGACTTGTTCCGATGGAAGGCGGGGTATATGCGGTGTCCGAACTTCTGGCGGATCATGCGTCCCGCGCGATGTCCGGTGCGGCGCACCCGGCGCAGTTAGCGGCGCAAATCGCCAGACAATTTGCCGATAGATTCGGGAAACAAGCCTATGTGGTCAACCCACCGGATGTGGATGAGTTCCAAGATATTGCCCGTGTTACCGGTGTCCGCGGCATTTATCGGGAGAGTCATATACACGCGCTGAACCAGAAAGAAGTGGCGGTCAGGTTCTGCAATTCCAGGGGCGCTAAGTATGAAGACATGAACCTTATCATCTGCCATTTGGGCGGCGGAATTTCAATTACTGCACATGAGAAGGGCAAGATGATAGACTCTAACGATATCATCAACGGTGCGGGGCCCATGACCCCGACAAGGTCAGGGGATCTGCCGTATATGAAAATAATTGAACTAAGTTACAGCGGAGAATATACGAAAAAAGAGCTGACAGATAAGCTGAATCAAGCAGGCGGATTGATCAGCCATTTCGGCACAACAGATGTGCCGGAAATTTTGGAAAAAGTTGCTGACGGCGACAAATATGCGGAACTTATAATAAACGGCATGATCTATCAATGCGCAAAATATGCGGGCGCGATGGCGGTGGCGTTAAAAGGCAAAATAGACGCGATTATCATTACAGGCGGCATCGCGGATAACACGTATTTTACCGATAGAATGAAAGACTATCTGGCCTGGATTGCTGAGATTGTCGTCATGCCGCATGAGTTTGAGCTTGAAGCACTGGCCGCCGGGGTGATGCGTGTAATAAACGGTGAAGAGGCAGCGAAAACGTATACGGGAATACCGGTGTGGTCAATGGATCATTGACAATTTGAGAGGTTGAGATGATGGCAGAGCTCCAGGACGTTTTGGATGAATTCGGGAATAAAACCGGGCGGTTGCATGAGCGGGGGACACCTATGCAACCGGGAGAATATCGCCTGGCTGTTGAGGTTTGGATAGTGAACGGCAAAGGCGAGTTTCTTATTTCCAAGAGATCACCGCATGTGCGGGCAAGCCAAAACATGTGGCAGCCGACGACGGGCGCCGTGATCGCCGGGGACGATAGTCTGAAAACTGCCTTGAAAGAGGCGTGGGAAGAAATTGGCGTGATGCTATCGCCCGAAAACGGACGATTGATCCTCCGCCGTGTTATTGATAACATGTTCCTTGATGTATGGATTTTTCACCAAGAGGTAGACATATCAGACGTTATGCTGGATCCAAAAGAAACCGTTGACGCAAAATGGGTGGATGAAGATACGATACGGCAGATGATTGTCAATGGTGAATTCATACTGGATGACGTGGATTCGTTTAATATTTTATTGAAGCAGGGGACGTAAACAACATGCAGGATCAATTCACCAGAACGGAGATTTTAATCGGACAGGAGAATCTTGAAAAGCTGAAATCCTGCCGGGTGGCAGTGTTTGGCCTTGGCGGCGTCGGCGGACACTGTGCCGAGGCACTCTGCCGCACTGGGATTGGTGAGATTGATCTAATTGACGGTGATGTGGTTGATATAACCAACATAAATCGCCAAATTATCGCGACACACAGGACGATAGGCCGTGATAAAGTGACCGTCATGCAAGAACGGCTGTTGGAGATTAATCCCGACGCTGTGATTGTGCCGCACCAACTGTTTTATTTGCCGGAATCCGCCGGGGAAATTGATTTGTCTGCATACGATTATATAGTTGACGCCGTGGACACAATGGCGGCGAAGCTGGAGCTTGTTTGCCGCGCTGTGTCGCTGGGTGTACCTATAATCAGTGCAATGGGGGCGGCGAATAAGCTTGACGCATCGGCGTTTCAAGTGGCGGATATCTACAAAACAGCTGTTTGTCCGATGGCCAGAGTCATGCGGAAGGAATTGCGGAAACGCGGCGTGAAATCGCTTAAAGTGGTCTATTCTACCGAGACGCCGCACGTCCCTTTGGCACAATTGTCGGCACCGGAAGGTTCATCCCGCCGGTCAATTCCTGCCAGCTGCGCCTTTGTCCCGCCGGTTGCGGGATTAATCATGGCCGGTGAAGTGGTTCGGGATTTGTTACAACTGTAAAAAGCGCAATTGCGTGGTAAGGTCAAGGGGTTTTTCGGATATTTACTAAAATTTTCTACGACACATAATTTAAACTCACGGGGGCTGAAGCATTGATTCAGCCCCCGTGGTATGTTATTTGCCATGAATGCGCCGATTTTCCTCTACAGAGTGAGCTCTCCGAATTGCCGGTGACAAATACGCGAGCTAAAGA
>WQVW01000002.1 GCA_009785655.1 Oscillospiraceae bacterium
CCGTGTTTTGAATAAGGAATACTTACGTCCACATCGCCCGATTGTGTTGAAAGTGAATGCCAATTGCGGAAAATTTATTTTTACTGAATTCGACAATATCGTAAAGCTTATCGCGCCGCTGAGTTTAAGCGAAATTGAAGAAATCATTGCGTTGTAGCTGTATAAAAATAACCAAAAGCGGATATTTCATTGGAAATATCCGCTTTAATATACCTTCTTTTAAGTGCCTCTAACTTCCAAACGGCGTCATACTCAGCTGCCATGTGATGCCGAATTTGTCGGTCACCATGCCGTAAAATTCGCTGAAAAACGTCTGGCCAAGCGGCATATCCACTTCCCCGCCCTCCGCAAACGCGTTGAAAATCCTTTCGAGTTCAGATTTATCAGAACTCCCAAGCGTCAGCGCTATGTTTGATCCCTTCACATAGTCAGAGTCGGCCGGACAATCTGAAAACATGACGTTGCCGCCAAAGATGGGCAGGCTGGCGTACAAAATCCGACCTTCGTTGCCTTCGCCGAACCCGCCTTGCTCATATGTCTGTATATTGTCTGAAACCTCAAGCCCGAACACTTTTGCGTAGAACTCCAGCGCCTGGCGGCAGTCTCCGTCGAAATTAAGGAAAACATCGAGTGTCATGTGCCATTCCTCCTTTAATTATTATCCGCACCCATCCGAAAAATCGGACAGGTGCGAATTTGTATTTTACAGATTTTCCTTCGGATCGAAATACTTCATGATATCAAAGTATCCCATCTTGCGGGCATACGCGCCGGTTACATTCAGACTCAAACCGTTGTGACCAACACCATAGAAGAATCCACCGTCATGCATAATGCGCGGGTTGAAACATATCACGCCCTGCATTCCGTTGCAGTTCTCTTCCGTCCATTGCAGGATATACGCGTCCGGGCGCAGTTTTATATAGAAGCCCGGGCTGCTCCATGTCGGGCCGCCGGAATTGTCGTCTTGGAAAATCGTCCAGCTATAGCTAACCGGGGAGCTGTAGGTATGTATGCTGCTCATCACATCAGAATACGCCCAGGCGTATGAGTAGCCGACCAGGTCATTTGAAAAATCGTGCCGCCTGCTGAATGGCGCGGGGGCAATCCCCTCACCACTCGCTGTGCCAAACAGCACTGTCGCGCCGACTTCCCATTCACTGGTCCAACTGCCGATGCGTCCGTAAATGCACGTTGAAAGACCCGTTGAGAAGTCCACCGCATGTGTAACGCTGGCGTAATCCGGGTCACCGGTCAACATGTGTGAGTACAGGAATATATCTTTCGCCGGTTCAAAGCAGACGTACTTTTCCTCATGCCACTGTCCGCCGAGTTCACACCATTTCAACATTTCGTTGCCGGTGAAATCATACTCGTATTCTTTGATCAGCTTCTCCGGGGTGTTTTTCGCGGACCACGCATACGGCGTCCTGACCTGGTCATAGCTGAGTGCAAACTGTTTTCCTGCCAAGTATTTTTTGTCAAGTGTATATCCGCTGGCCATGATGTTCGGGCCGCTGGTGTCGAATATGCGCGTACTGGCCTTTACCGCCTCGTCCACTTCCGCTCTTGTCATGGGGATATCAATGTCTTTGGGGCGATAGGCGTATCTGGCACCTTTTCCGCCGCCGGCGAGTGCCGGCATCGGCGGCTCTTTATCGCCGATCACGGTGATTTTCTCCAAATGCGCGGCCTGTCCGGTGATCGTCAGCTTTGCGCTGTGCATATGATAATTAAACTTGTCGTTCTGATCAAAGCCTAGTTTCATTCCGGCGGCTTTCAAATCAAACAGATCAATAACATAAAGCCACATCTCTCCGCCGAACTCAATGCCCCATTTTGCGTAGATAAACAGCTCGTCACTGAGCTTCAAATAATCGGACGGATACGTGAACGTGATCGTATCCTGCGGCTCGTCCAGCAATACGTTTGTAGAGCATGTGACCGACGGGAAAAACGTCAGCATCTTGCCGCCGCAGACATACTCCCAATACAAACCGTAACCTTCCAGACGATTTGTCGTTGTGTGCAGTTTCGCAGGCTCACCGCTGCCGTTGTCTATATAGCCGAAGTGATACTGCCGTTGAACCTCACGCGGGATATCACGGTTGTGCGTCGGCTCACGCGTGCCCATCAAGTCCCCGCCAACCGGCACTGTAATACCGAACCAAGTTTCAAAAGCAGTGATAAGGGAGGTGTTCAAATCCACCACACAATGCCAGCCGCGCGATGTGCCGGGAATCAAGTGTGTGAAAAGCACAACATTTTCTCTGACATTCAGCGCATTATACGGGACGTCTTTATGCGTTGTGCCGTTCTCATGCACGGTGAGTGTAAAATCACTTCCGAAAGCATAATCCAACTGCTGTGGTGCGTGTTCACCGGTGAACTTCATCTTAAACTGCTTGTTTTTCAACGTCTCGCTGGGTGTGAGACCGGTACCCGCTTTGGGAGAAGCTGTGGCTTTTGCCGTGACTGTTTCGGTGGTCATTGGATTAAAGTTTTTAAAGAACATTTTTTCAACTCCCTATTTTTTTATAAATCCCCCGACAGGTTGTGTGTTGCAAACTGTCGGGGGATAAAATTCATCCTATGTCAGGCCTTTGGTCAACCCGGTCTTTTTGAATCGTTCACCCCATTTGCCGGCCGGGCAATACGACAGGCACGCCCCGCAATGGTGTGAATCTTGGTGCTGCAATCCGGATGGACTGATCGGCATTTTCGCGAATCCTTCGCTGAACTCCTCCGGCGTTGAATCAACGGACGCAACATAATCATCTCTTCCGCCGAATTCTTTCCGCATACCATAGGCTGCGATTTGGCATTTGATTAAATCAGTTTTCGCGTAGTGTATATCTCGCCCGTCAATCGCGCAGCGGTTGGACGGCTCCTCACCGTATTTACTCAGCGCACCGGCCGGACAGGCTTTAACACACACACCGCAAGATTCAGGGTTACAGAGCGACGGCCCGTCATACATGGAGTCCTGGTCAATGTCAAGCGTGGTTAATATCACACCGAAACGGTTGCGTGAGCCATACTCCGGCGTCAGTAGCAATCCGCCCCAGCCCATGACACCGAGGCCGGCGGCCACTGCCGCGTGACGCAAGCTAATCTGCGCGCCATTCGTCATCGGCCCCGTCGATAGCGGCGTCGCGATGGCATCGGTATTCGTTTCAATATATTTACCAATTGCGTAACAAGCGTAAGTCAGCGCAAAGTTCGGCAACGTTGCGTATCCGTATGTACCATACAGACCCTTCAGGTCGCGCCGCCCCTCTTCAAACGCACGGAAGTTCACCTGAACAATGCCGTCCAGCAAACTTGTACCGATTACGATGACAGATTTGCAACCCGGCAATATTTCAGTTGGATGCTTACCCTCCGGAGACTCGGCAAATCTGCCGACCCCGGATACGCCGGCCATCTCCATACCGAGACTGTGTGCAAATGCTTTTATCTGTTCTTTCGTAATCATCAGAATCTACCCCTCTGCAACGTATTTGCCGGGACTGCATCTATACGCGATGACAGGCAACATAATGCTCATTACCAATATCCCGCAAAACAGGGGTGCTCTCTGAACATTCTTTGACCGCTTTCGGACATCTGGTGTGGAACGCGCAGCCGGGCGGCGGGTTCAGCGGCGTCGGCAAGTCTCCTGTAAGAATGATCCGTTGACGCGTTTCCTCTTCTACAGGATCCGGCACCGGCTGTGCGGAAAGCAGTGCCTGTGAATACGGATGACATGTGTTTGAGTAAAGCTCGTCAGATTTCGCTGTCTCTACGATGCGTCCCAGATACATGACCGCCACACGATGGCTGATATACTGCACCGCAAGCAAGTCATGCGATATGAACAGATAGCTCATCTTCTTACTTTTTTCTTGAAGCTCTTGCAACAGATTCAAGATTTGCGCCTGCATTGAAACGTCCAGCGCGGAAATCGGCTCATCACAAACGATCAGTGACGGGTCTCCGGCAAGTGCGCGGGCGATAGACAATCTCTGTCTTTGTCCGCCGGAAAATTCATGCGGATAACGGTCTGCCATGTCTGGGCTGAGTCCGGCAATCGTGAACAGTTCGTCAATCCGATCTTTATATTCCTGTCTAGACTTTGTCAGCTTGTGTATCAGCAGCGGCTCACCCACAGTACTGCCGGAGCTCATTCTCGGATCCAGCGAGCTGTAAGGATCCTGGAATACCATCGCCATGTCACGCCTGATGGGGCGCAATTTCTTTTCCGACACTTCGGAAATATTCTGTCCCTTAAATACGATTGAACCTTCGGTCGGTTTGTAAATCCGCATGATGCAACGACCCACAGTCGTTTTGCCGCACCCGCTCTCTCCGACTAATCCCAGTGTCTCGCCGGGTTTAATTGAAAATGACACCCCATCAATGGCCTTGATGTCGGCAACTTTCGTTTTGAAAATTCCGCGTCTCACCGGGAAGTACATTTTCAAATTATTAATCGCAATACCGCCCTCAGCGGTATCCATTGTCACATTTGTCGTTGTTTCCTGATTCGTCATTATCGACCTGCCTCCTTCAACCGAACATTACATGCTGTGGCGTGCTGCCCTTCAAAATGAGTCAGATCAGCCACCGGCTCTTTAAAACATGCGTCTGTTCTGTATTTGCATCTGCCCAAAAATGCACAGGTATTCGGTCTGTTGATTAGTGTCGGCGGCTTCCCTTGAATCGGCTCGAGTCTCTCGCCCAATTTCGGGACACAGCTGATAAGCCCTTCCGTGTACGGATGCATCGGATTCGCCCAAATTTCCTTTGTCGTTCCCGTTTCAACAATGCGGCCTGCATACATAACGTTAATTCTATCCGCATACCGGGCGACAACGCCCAGGTTGTGCGTAACCATCACCAGCGCAACCCGATATTTATCAACAATGCTATGCAAAAGTTCCAGCAGCTGCGCTTGAATTGTTGCGTCCAGCGCGGTTGTCGCTTCATCCGCGATAATCATCTTCGGGGTACACAGCATGGCCATCGCCACCATGACGCGTTGACGCATACCGCCGGATAGCTGGTGCGGATAGTCATCTATACGCTTTCCCGGATCCGGGATCCCCACTTGCGCCAGCATGTCGATTGACCGCTCTCGCGCTTCTTTCTTATCCACGTTCAGGTGGTTTATCAAAACCTCACTCATTTGTTTAGATATGTTCATTGCAGGGTTCAGCGAAGTCATCGGCTCTTGGAAGATCATAGAGATTTCCCGTCCGCGTATGCTGCACATCTCTTTGCTTTTTTTCTTATACTTTAATAAATCCACACCACTGAATTCAGCCGTTCCCGCAACAACCCTGCCCGGCGGTGTCGGGATCAGCTGCATTAATGAAAGCTGGCTCACGGACTTTCCGCAGCCGGATTCACCCACGATTCCCAGAATCTCCCCTTCATCGACATGGTATGAAATACCATCTACAGCACGAACCGTACCTCGCTCTGTCTTGAATTCTGTTGTCAAATTATTGACAGTCAGCAATCTCCCCATCGTTCAATGACCATTCCCTTCCGTTTTTACGATTGTCCTCCGCAACGATATCCGGCATAATCGCCGGATATTGAACTTATCTCTAAAATTTTAGGCGGTTTTTGTTCAACAATCACAATCTATCCTTGCTATTATAACAGCTGGATATGCTAATTGCAACACTGCCGCCAACGACTATATTCACAAATATGCGTCTTAAAATTTGGCGAATATGCCTATCTGTTCCCAGCCCTTTCCAGCAATGGAAAGCACCCATTGAAAGTCCGCTTTTCCGGCACTTTGCAATGGGTACTTTGTCGATAATAGATACTACGAACTTTACCGCTTAATCATCGGTTTAGATTCGCACGGAATGCCGGACTGGCATTTGCCGCACCCATATCGCGGCGCGAGGTCACCGGCGGCGATGGCTTTACGTATCTGCGCCCCGCAAAGCGCGTGATCTTTAATGCCCTTTCCCGTATACGCATTGCCATGGCATCTGCGGTAACAGGCTTTGCATTCGTTGCAATATCCAAGCCAGTCGGAATAATCTTTGACGTCAGGCGCACCTTCCCAGTCGGTTACGATGCTGACAAGCCGTCCGGCGCATCCGGCTTTTGATATAAAATTCGTTGACAGTCCAAATGTCCCAAGGCCGGTGACATATCCGACGTGACGCTCCGACCAATTGCTGGAATAACCAGGAATGCCGTCTTCAAAATCCGGTCCAGAGTGCATGATGAACGCATCTTCCAGCTGCGGCGTGACGGCTTGGTATCCCGCTTCAATCAGCAAATCCCGCATGTACGCGCCGAAAGCGAGCAAATGCTGCTGCCCGTCTACCCTGGTCATCACCCATTCAAGCGACGGAATCTCCGGGTCTTTCTTGTTCGATTCCAGCACGCGCGTTTCAAACGGCAAGAATGCGCTGATGACTCTTTTCGCACCCGGCAGCCAATCCTGCGGGAGTTTATGGTGCGAACCAACCACGCCGTCTTTCTGAAGTTCGAGAAATCCCGGGTCATCAGCGAGTCCGACGGAAAAAATCGGCTTCTGATAAAACCGCATACCCACTTGATCACTGCCTTTCTCCGCACCAAGCAGCTCAAACCCAATGTCTCCGCCCAACTGTTGAAGATTATGTTTTGCATAGCTTTCCGCCTGCGGCCTGTTTCTCAGCTCCTCCGCATCTTCCCCTTTAACGCTTAAAAAATTCGTCGGCGAATTGTCGCAAAATGCTTCCCCAAGTCTCTGCAAACGTGCTTTGTCCATCGTTGTTTCCCTCCCGTTTGTTTTATTTGTATAACACTATAACATTTATATGAGTTTTATGTAAAGCCGTAATTTTGCGTGCCACGGCAGTCTTGAAAAACGGTAACACTGATGTTATAGTTTGAGTGGTATCTGCCATTTTGCGCGTACCAACAAGGAGGCTTGGAGAATTGTGGATAAAATAAAAGCAATATTTTTTGACGCGGATGAAACAATTGTAGATCATAAAGAATGTGAAAAACAAGCTTTAATGCATTTATTCGACAGCATAGGAATAAGTTATAAAGACGAGTATCAAGATATTTTCAGACCACTTGACCGTATGTTGTGGGTCAGCGGATTTTATGATGGTATTTCTGTTTCAGCAAAAGATATTCCTACTTACAGGTTCAAGCTACTCTTTGAAAAATTAAATATCAGCTATGGCGATTATATAAAGGCAAATGATTTATTTAAAATCGGCTTGGCTAATTCGGTCGCCTTAATAGAAAACGCGGATGAAGTAATTGAATATCTGCATAATAAAGGCTACATGTTATGTGTGGTTACAAACGGGTTAATCGAATTACAAAAACCCAGAGTATCAAACAGTAAAATCGGAAAATTCATTTCGCACATAATGGCTTCGGAGGAGGTTGGCGCACATAAGCCAAATCCTTTGATTTTTAATACGTTGCTTAAAAGGATAGACTTAAATCTCTGCGACGTAATAATGATCGGCGATAGTTTGAAAAATGACATACAGGGTGCAAAAAACGCAAACATTAAAGCCGTTTGGTATAACCCCGAACATTCTAAAAATGAAACGGGCATATCGCCGGATTATGAGATTAATGATTTGCTGCAATTAAAGGAGATGTTTTGAATAATCTGAGTTCTGTTTGTAGGGGCGATTAATAACCGCCCCTACAGTTATCAATGCTTTTTTCACTCCTCAGCGCTTTTGAATATTGACTCTAATATCTGCCGCATGATACAATATTTAACACACTATGTACGCTTTTTGCGTCGCGTAGCGACTTTATATATCTTGAAAAAGGAGTTGTTCAACATATGGCTTATAACGAAACGATTGCCGAGGTGCTGGCCAGGCAAAACACCAATACAACGTCTGGATTAACCGCTGAAGAAGCCCGGGCTAGACTTTCAAAATACGGGGCAAACGAATTCCGCGAAGCGAAGAAAGAGACGCTTTTACAGAAAATCATTCACCACTTGTTAGAGATTACGGCGATTATCCTGCTTGTTGCCGCCGCCATCGCCGCTTATATGGCGATTACATCCGGCGAAGGCTGGGCGAAAGTTTGGGTCATCCTTGCGATTGTGGTGATTAATGTTGTCCTAGGCATTTATCAAGAGAGTAAGGCCGAAGCCGCTTTAGACGCGTTGAAAAAAATGAACAGTTTCTCCACCACAGTCATCAGAGACGGCACAAAACAGAAGATCGATGCGAAAGAAATCGTACCCGGCGATATTGTGGTGCTGACCTCCGGCGATATCATCACAGCGGACGCCAGACTTATTGAAGTCGCAGGGTTGACTGTAGAGGAAGCCGCCCTCACCGGTGAGAGTATTCCGGTTGAAAAAGACCCGGACGCTGATGTTGAGGACAATTCACCGTTAGGCGACAGAGTAAACATGGTCTATTCCGGCTGTCTCGTCACCAATGGCAGGGGGCTTGCCGTCGTGGTTGAGACCGGTATGAATACCGAGATGGGCAAAATCGCCGATCTGCTCAACAGTGCTGAAAAGTTGAAAACACCGCTGCAAACCCGCCTGGGGCAGCTTTCCAGGCGGCTGTGTGCGGTGGCACTGATAGCGGGTGCAATTATATTCGCCATCGGTGTATTTCTGCATGGCACGGATTTGCCTGAAATGCTGCTTGTCGCCGTTTCCCTGGGCGTTGCCGCCGTGCCGGAAACGTTGCCGATTATCGTCACCATGACTCTGTCACACGGCGTACACAACATGGTCAAAAAGAACACAATCATACGCAGAATCCCGGCCGTGGAAACGGTCGGCAACACATCTGTCATATGCTCCGACAAAACAGGCACGCTGACGCAGAACAAGATGACCATCACAAAAATCTGGTGCGCAGGCTGTGACACGCCCACAAACGCCACCGATGAATTCAATTGGGATGAAGAGCATCTGCTTGAGCTCTTGGCCGCCTGCTCTAACGCATCAATTGACGGTGACAAAGTTGTCGGTGACCCCACAGAGCTTGCCATTATCCGGCTGTTACACGACAAAGGCATCTCCCGCGAAAAAGTGGATAAAGACTATCCGCGTATTCATGAGGTGCCGTTTGACTCCACGCGCAAGCTGATGACCACAAAACACGAAGCATGGGAAAAACCTGAGTCCGCCATATATCATGGGGGCGAAATCAGCGGCGATTACCTGGTTGTGACCAAAGGCGCGTTTGACCGTATTCCAGTCGAGTGGACTGCAGAAATGAAAGAGAAGGCCACACGGATTCATGATGAGTTCGCACAGGACGCCTTGCGTGTCATTGCCATCAGTGCCAAGCCATGTGATCATGACCCTGAAGGTGACGAGCTGACCACAGAGAACTTGGAACAAGGGCAAATCCTGCTCGGCCTGGTCGGCATGATTGACCCGCCGCGGCCAGAGAGTATTACTGCCGTTGCCCAAGCGAAAGAAGCCGGCATAAGAACCGTGATGATCACCGGAGACCATGTGGAAACAGCCAAAGCCATCGCCAAACAAATCGGCATTTATCAAGACGGCGACAAAGCATTAACCGGCGCAGACCTGACCAATATAAAAATTGGTGCCGACAGTGTTGACCCGCTGGTTGATGTCGTACGCGATGTGTCAGTATACGCCCGCGTCAGTCCGGAAGATAAAATTCGTATCGTTCGCGCCTGGGAAAAACAGGGCGAGGTCATTACCATGACCGGGGACGGTGTAAACGACGCGCCGGCACTGAAACAAGCGGATGTAGGTGCCGCGATGGGCATCACCGGCACGGAAGTGACGAAAAGTGCCGCCGACATGGTGATAACCGATGATAACTTTGCCACGATTGTGGAAGCGATCAAAGAAGGCCGCACGGCGTTTGATAATATCCGCAAAACTGTGTATTTCTTGCTTTCAGTGAACTTCTCACAGATATTCATCATGCTGACGGGCGTGATAGTGTGGCAGTCCCCGCCGCTGGTCGCACTGCAGATACTGTTGATTAATGTCATATCAGACGGTATACCTGGGTTCTTCCTCAGCTTTGAAAAGTCAGAAGCGGGCATCATGAAACGCCCGCCGCTGCCAAAAAACTCCGGCATCTTCGCCAATGGACTCGGTGTCAGGATAGCCATCCGCTCTGCTACATTTGCAGCACTGACGCTTGCGGCATTCGCTGTCGGCATGTACGCAGATTTTGCACCGCACATCGTGCCTAGTAGAGAAGTCGGTGTCTCGATGGCATTTGTTGTGCTGTCATGGGCGTCTGCCGTCAATGTCTTCAATGTCCGCAGTGAGGGATCTGTATTTAAATCTAAACCTTGGAAAAACAAGGGTATTATACTTTCCGTACTGTTCTCTGTCGCTGTCACTGTTTTTATCGCCAGTGTAGCCCCTATTGCGAATCTCTTCCAAGTTTCAGCATTGAGCACAACCCATTGGCTCATCTGCATCGGCCTTGTGCTGGTGCTGGTGCTTGCCGCAGAACTGCAAAAACTGATGCGCAAAAATAAAAGAGCCTAAAGCTTGCTATAAAATAAGCTGCACCCGCCTATTTGGGCGGGTGCAGTTTGTTTCTAATTTCCTAACTCAACCATCCGTTGAAGCGTATCTTGTGCAGCTTTGATCTCGTCCGGTTCCAGCGTTATCTCAAATTCGTTGTTTTCAAGCGAATTCAGTACATCTGACAGTCTGCACTTCTTCATGTTCGGGCAGATAAAGCTGGTTGTCAATGAGTAAAAGGTCTTTTCCGGTGCCAAGATTTTCAATCGCTCTACAATGGCGATTTCCGTGCCTATCACAAATTCTTTCTCTGCTGAATCCAGTGCTTCTTTAATTATCCCAGCCGTGCTGCCGATATAATCCGCGTACTGTAAAACCTCTGTGCGGCACTCGGGATGGATCAGGAACTTCGCATCCGGATGCGCGGCTTTCGCGGCGGCGGCATCTTTTGCTTGTATGCGGTCATGCGTGGGGCAGAATCCCTCAAACAAAATGATCTCTTTCTCCGGCACGCGGGACGCAACGTATGCACCCAGATTCCTGTCCGGGACAAATATCACGCGTTTTTCCGGCACGGCTCTGACAATCTTCTCTGCCGAAGATGAGGTGCAGCAGATATCGCTGACAGCTTTCACCGCGGCGGAAGAGTTGACGTAACAGACCACCGCAGCATCCGGATATTTTGCGCGCAGTGCCAGAACGTCTTCCGGCTCAATCATATCAGCCATCGGACATCCCGCGTCCGGCGCGGGCAGCAGCACTGTTTTCCCGGGGTTGAGAATTTTCGCGGATTCGGCCATAAACCGTACCCCGCAAATAATCAACAATGCTTCTTCCGCGTCCCGCGCACGACGAGCCATTTCAAAAGAGTCGCATACATGATCCGCAATCTCTTGAATCTCCATCGGCTGGTAGTAGTGCGCTAAAATCAGCGCTTTCTTTTCTGCTTTCAATGCAAGAATTTGTTCTTTCATCATTTGCCCTCTTTTTCATTCTATCCATAATTAAACGATACGGCCACAATCCGCACCTTATAAATCACGCAATCTCTCAACGATTCCCGGCAATTTTTGCAGGATGTATTCTATTTCGCTGTCTGTGTTATTTTCGTTTATCGACAGTCTAAGAGACCCTTGGTTCACTTCATCCGGCAACCCCATTGCCGTCAACACATGCGACACGTTTTCTCTGCCGGATGCACAGGCAGATCCGGAAGACGCACATATTCCCGCCGCTTCCAACATCATTACCAGCCGCTCTCCATCAACATTGTCAAACGCAAAAGACGCAATCCCCGGTAACCGCATATCCCTGTCTCCCGTAAGACATGTTCCCGGGATTTTGAGCGTTCCCTCAATCAACCTGTCGCGCATGTTCGTCACTTTATCGATACTTCCAGGAAGCCTTGAGACAGAATCCGCCAGTGCCGCTGCCAGCGCACAAATGCCGGGCGTGTTCTCCGTGCCGGATCTTGCGCCGTTCTCTTGCCCGCCGCCGTGCAAAAACGGGGATAATTTCAATCCTTTCCTGACATACAATGCCCCAACCCCGCGCGGCGCGCCGAACTTGTGTCCCGAAATTGACAGCATATCCACACCAAGTGCTTTCACATCAATCTGAATATGTCCCGCCGCCTGCACAGCATCTGTGTGAAATGTTATCCCATGCGCTCTGGCGATATCCGCCATGGCTTGTATCGGCTGTATGGTTCCGACTTCATTGTTTGCCGTCATGACTGTAATCAGTGTTGTGTCCTGCCGAATTGCACGCACCAATTCATCAGGTGATACAAGCCCGGATTGGTTTGCGCCAAGATACGTAATGTCAACCCGGCGGTCTTCAAGATATTTCAGGCAATTCAACACAGCCGGATGTTCAATGCTGGTTGAAACGACATGTCCGCCCTGTTTATCCGCCGCCGCTTTGATTGCCCAGTTGTTGGCCTCTGTCCCGCCGGAGGTGAAGAAAATCTCTTCTGGCTTGGCGCCAAGCGCTTTGGCTGTTTGGGCTCGTGCCCGCTCCAGCAATCTCCGCGCATCTCTGCCGAGCGAATGCAATGAAGACGGGTTGCCGTATCCGTTCTCAATAGCGTCCATCATTGTGTCAAGCGCAATTTTCGACATCTTCGTGGTTGCGGCATTGTCAGCATATACTTTCATATCGGCATTCTCCATTGTCAATTATACTATAGTTCCGCCGCCGATGACAATATCTCCGTCATAAATTACCGCCGCCTGCCCTTTGGTGATGGCTCGCTGCGGTGATTCAAACTCAATCCGCATCGTATTGTCATCAAGCTGGAACACCGTTGCCGCTTGCTCCGGCTGTTTGTATCGTATCTTCACATGCGCTTTCAGCGGTGCATCCAGCCGGGATATCGGAATAAAATTTATATCCTTGGCAATCAGCGTTTTTGAGTAAAGCAATTCATCCCCGCCAACGATAACAGTGTTGTCCTCCGGGCGGATTTCAAGCACGTACGACGGTTCCGGCATGGCCAGCCCCAATCCCCGTCTCTGCCCAACTGTATAGGACACGATGCCGTTATTTTCACCTAAATCTCGGCCGTGGGTATCAACAAATCGTCCTTTCTCTGGCGGCGAGCCTGTGTATTTCGTGATAAAGCTGACATAATCGCCGTCCGGAACAAAACAGATATCCTGACTTTCTCCCTTCTCGGCATTCTTCAACCCCGCCTCACGGGCAATCGCGCGGGTTTCATCTTTTGAAGCAAATCCCCCCAGCGGGAATATAATATGCGCCAACTGATCCTGTGTCAATGAATACAGCACATAGCTCTGATCTTTTGCACTGTATGCCGCTTTTTTTAGAATATACCGCCCGGCTCCCTTGTCATACTCAACTTGTACATAATGCCCTGTCACCAAATAGTCTTTCCCGATTTCGCGCGCTTTGTCTAAAAACACACCAAATTTTATACTTCTGTTACAGTCCACACAGGGGTTCGGCGTCCTCCCTTCCCGATAGGCTGATATAAATTTTTCTATTACTTCTTTTGCAAAGCAGTCAGAAAAATCGAACACATGAAACGGTATGCCAAGGATTTCGGCGGCACGCCTGGCGTCATTCTCTCCGTCTCCCCCGCTTGTGTGTAAACGCATGGTTGCACCATCGCAATCGTATCCGTTTTGCGCCATGATCCATGCCGCAACTGTGCTGTCCACGCCACCGCTCATCGCGATAAGCGCACCATTTTTAGCCATGTTTTCCCCTCCTCTCTTTCGCACAAACCAGAACCACCCCCCGGCGGCTTCACCACCCCTATTCCCCTCCTTGGAGGGGTGCCGCTCGCAGGCGGCGGGATAGTGCCTGCGCAATGCAATTGAAAACATTTACTTCTTATGATACAATGATCAAAATCAAAGTGCTTTAAGCAACTTTTGTGACGCTTTTTTTAACGTCTCTACGAAATATTGCGCCTCGGCTTCTGTGCTATAACGCGAAAAGCTCACTCTCACCGCACCATCCAGAACGGCTTTTTCCAGGCGCATCGCTTCCAACACACGACTGCGCGCGCCTTTTTTGCACGCGGCACTCTTTGACACACAGATCCCCTCCGCCTCTAGGAAGCTCATCAACACCTCGCTTCTATGACCCGGTAACGCAAGACTGAGTATGAACGGTGAGCCTCCCTCACCGATTATCACAGCTTCCGGCAGTTCTGATGCAAGTGTTTCGATAATATATTCACGTATCTTGGAAACAGCTGCCGCTGTCTCTCCTTGCGCCAGGCATCCAAGTCTCGCGGCCTCTCCGAATCCGGCGATAGCAGGCATAGATTCTGTCCCCGCGCGTTTTTCGTTTTCTTGTAATCCTCCAAAAATCATCGGCTGGAGCTTTACGCCGTTTTTTACATACAACGCCCCGATGCCTTTCGGCCCGTGGATTTTATGCGCGCTCACTGTCACAAGCTGTGCGCCCAACGTTTTCATTGTGAACGGGATTTTACAAAATCCCTGTACTGCGTCTGTATGCAGAACTGTGTCAAAACCACGTCGTTTTATTTCCTTGGCAAATTCGCCAATGGGATTCACCGCGCCGGTTTCGTTGTTCACCAGCATGATTGACGCAAAAACGGTGTCTTCACGCAGCGCGGCCGCAAAACTTTCAGGCTGTATGACTCCGCCGCTGCCCGGTGCAAGATAGGTCACGTCCCACCCTTGGCTCTCCAATTTACGGATAGGCTCCATCACCGCATCATGCTCAATCGCTGAGGTGATGATATGCTTCCCTTTGCGAACCAATGCCGGAACACAGCCGGACACGACCCAGTTATCGGCTTCCGTTCCGCCGGAGGTGAAAATCAGCTCACTTGAAGACGCGCCTAAAGCATCTGCCACATTTTTGCGCGCAGTCTTCATCACATCGGCCGCTCTTCGCCCCATAAAATGCGTTGACGACGGGTTGCCATACTCATCCCGCATGACATGAAGCATGGCTTCAATTGCCTCATCACGGACTTTCGTTGTCGCCGCATTGTCAAAATATACTTCCATAAATGCCTCTTATCATCTTTCGCTGATTAAATATTATATACCAAGCCATATCAAAATTCAAGGAGAATCCCAATAAATGAGGTTTTACGTTGAGACACTGGGGTGTAAAGTCAATCAGGCCGAATCCCTGTCTCTTGAAAGTGCGCTTATATCCCGCGGACATACGCTGTCCGAACCGGGTCGCGGCTGTGACATTTGCATCATAAACACCTGCGCGGTCACGGCAGAAAGCGCACGCAAATCACGTCAGACTGTGCGGCGATTAAAAAAGCTGGAACCTTCTGCAAAAATCGTTGTGTGCGGCTGCCTTTCTCAGCTGGAGCCGGACGCCGCATCACAGCTCGGCGCAGATATCATCGGCGGCACCGGTGATAAGGCAACATTGGCAGCGCAGATTGAACAGCTCACAGACTTCGCAACGCAATGGGCAGCAGATAAGGGACTTTCAACAATCTCTAAAACTCGCGCACTGCTGAAAATCCAGGACGGCTGCGACAACTTCTGCGCGTATTGCGTGATTCCGTACGCAAGGGGAAAACCACGCTCGCTGCCTGTTGGCGATGCTGTTGAACAGGCTCGCGAAATTCAACATGCGGGGTTTCGTGAAATCGTCATTACCGGGATAGAGATCTCATCTTACGGTAAAGATCTTCCCGGCGGTGAGACGCTTGTCGATGTCATTCGTGCCATAGGCAACGCGGCTCCGGATGCCCGACTGCGGATTGGTTCCATCGATCCGTCCGCCGTGACGGAGGATTTTTGCCGGGCACTCAGTGCGGGAATCAATTTGTGCAACCATTTTCACCTCTCACTGCAAAGCGGGTGTGACGAAACGCTGTGCCGCATGGGGCGGAAATATGATACGAATACCGTTTCCGGGGCCATAGCGCATCTGCGCAAATATTTCCCGGACTGCGGGATCACGGCGGATCTTATCACCGGCTTCCCCGGGGAATCTGACATGGAATTCGCACAGACAATGGGATTTATAAAATCAGCCAAATTTTCTGATATGCACATCTTTCCGTTTTCTCCCCGCCCGCAAACGCCTGCCGCTTCAATGCCGGGACAAGTTGAAAAGAAAATCCGGCGCGAGCGGGCACGGATCGCAACACAGGCGGCACGGGATATGTCGCTGGCGTTTAAACAGAGCCAGGTCGGAAAAACACTCAACGTCCTGATAGAGCGCGAATCGGATGGATTCTCAACCGGGCATACAAGTAATTATCTGGAAGTTCATGTTAAAAACGGCGGAGAGAAAAACAGTGTGCATTCCATACAAATAACAGGTGTCGAAGACGCACTTGTTTGGGGTGAAATTGCCGGAGACACTATTTGACATTGCATTGTGTTTCCGCTATAATATATCAACTATATTTTACAGATTTTTATGAATAACGCGCCGATTATGCAGTAAGTCCGCCGTGCGCGGAAATCTGCAAACCGAAGCGCTATGGAGGATGCAATGTCAACAGAGAGAATTTACAATTTTTCAGCCGGCCCCTCAATGCTGCCGCTGTCTGTGCTTGAACAGGCGGCTGCTGAGATGACGAATTATCGCGGCTCCGGCATGTCTGTGATGGAAATGAGCCACAGAAGCAAAGTCTATGTATCTATTTTTGATCAGACAAAGGCCGACTTAAAACGCCTGCTAAAGGTTCCGGACACGCATGATATCCTGTTTATGCAAGGCGGTGCCACGTTGCAATTCTCCGCCGTGCCGATGAATCTTATCGGCACAACAGGCAAAGCCGATTACGCCATCACCGGCAACTTTTCTGAACTCGCGATGAAAGAGGCTAAAAAATACGGAGATATACACGTTGCTTGCTCGTCAGAAGATAAGCATTATACCTATATCCCCTCTCAAAAAGACATTAACGTCTCGCCAGACGCAGCGTATTTTCACTACTGTTCTAACAACACAATTTATGGCACAGAATGGAAGTATGTGCCTGATACAGGCAACGTTCCGCTGGTATGCGACATGTCGTCGAACATCATGTCAGTGCCCATGGACGTTTCTCAATACGGCCTGATATACGCCGGTGTTCAAAAGAATATGGCACCCGCCGGGATGGCTGTTTTAATCATTGACAAAGCACTGATTGGCAACGCACTCGCATACACACCGAAGCTGATGAACTACCAAGTGCTGCTTGACTCTGATTCCATGCACAACACGCCCCCCACCTACACGATCTATATGCTGGGGCTTGTACTCAAATGGCTCGACACCCTGGGCGGTGTTGAAGGTATCTGCAAACAAAAAGCTGAAAAAGCAAAGATTCTGTACGATGTGTTGGATGACAGCCAAATATTCTCCGGCACGGCCGAAAAAGAGGCCAGGTCTGACATGAACGTCACCTTCAGAACCGTAAGTGAGGCACTGGACGACAAATTTGTCAAAGAAGCAACACAGGCAGGGTTCGACAACCTGAAAGGCCACCGCGTTGTTGGCGGTATGCGTGCGTCGATATATAACGCCATGCCGATGGAAGGCGTTCAAAAACTAGCCGCATTTATGCGTGATTTTGAAATTAAGAACAAGTAAGGGGTAACACTGATGTATAAGATAAAGACGCTGAACAGCATATCTCCGGCGGCACTTAAAATGCTGAACAGCGAAAAATACACCGTAGGCAACGATATAGAAAACCCGGACGCAATACTCGTCCGCTCGGCAAAAATGCATGACATGACTTTTGACCCGGATCTGCTGTGCATCGCACGTGCAGGCGCCGGTGTGAACAACATCCCGCTTGACCGCTGTGCGCAGGAGGGTATCATTGTGTTCAACACGCCCGGGGCAAACGCAGAGGCGGTGAAAGAGCTTGTGCTATGTGCCATGTTACTGTCATCCCGTGACATTGTCGGTGGGATTGAGTGGGTAAAAACCGTGGCTGACCAGGGTGATAACGTCGCCTCATTAGTTGAAAAACAGAAGGCTCAGTACGTCGGCCCCGAAATCTCCGGCAAAACGTTGGGTGTTATCGGCCTTGGCGCGATTGGGGCCAGGGTCTCTTCCGCTGCCAGTGCGCTCGGTATGACTGTGTACGGACATGACCCGTTCTTGTCCGTCGAATCTGCATGGCAGCTGTCTTCGTCGGTTATCCACGCGAAAGATTTGGATACCATCTTCAAAAATTCTGACTTCATCACCATTCATGCGCCCTATATGGAAGCAACACACCATATGATCAATAAGGAAAGCATCGCTAAAATGAAAAAGGGCGTGCGCATCATCAACCTCGCCCGGGCGGAACTTGTGAATGACGATGATATACTTGATGCGATTGCATCCGGCCAAGTTTCCTGCTATGTGACAGATTTCCCAAACGGCAAGACTGCGGGTGCGCCCGGCGTCATCGCGATTCCACATCTGGGTGCTTCTACCCCGGAGAGCGAAGACAATTGCGCCAGCATGGCCTGCTATGAAATAATAGAATACATTGAAAACGGGAATATTATTAATTCTGTCAACATGCCGCCGGCACAGTTGCCGCGCATTGACGGAGATCCGCGAATCTGTGTTATCCATGATAACGAGCCTGGCATTATTTCAAAAATAGCCGGTGCGGTCTCTTCATTTGGCGTCAACATAGAGAATATGATAAACGTCGGCACAAAAGGACGGCTTTCTTCTTATACTATACTTGACGTCTCTTCTGTGCCGAACGGTCTTGAGGAAGAAATCAAAAAGATTGACGGTATTACAAGAGTCCGGATTATAGAAGCAGTCTGAAATTGAGATGCATATTTTAGTTATAGAGCGGCGGGTGATTATTATTGCGTAATCTAATGCTGATTGTAAATCCATATTCCGGCCGGGGGCTGTCTAAAAACGCCTTGGGTGCCGTTGTATCACAGCTTGGCCGCGCCGGATATATGGTGGCGGTCTATATGGCCGGGGATTACACGACCGAAGAGTTGGCATACCAGTTTTCAAAACATCACGAGTTTTGTGTTTCGATGGGGGGCGACGGGACATTAAGCAGCGTTGTGTCCGGTCTGTTACGGTCAGGTGCCGTGTCACCGGCCATCGGGCATATCCCATCCGGCACCGCCAATGATGTCGCCGCCACTTTCAACTTATCAAAAGATCCGGGCACCGCCGCGCAGGCGATCATTGACGGCGTCCCCACACCGCTTGACATCGGCATTTTCACCGGTGGCAACGCACCTGATGATGTGCAGCGATTCTTTACGTATATTGCCGCATTCGGGGCTTTTACAGAAATTTCGTATTCAACGCCGCCTGGGGCGAAACGCACGCTGGGTCATTTCGCATACGTGCTCAGCGGCCTTTCCGGCATGAGTTCAATCGCAGCACGGCACATGGTTATTGAGCTTGACGGCAATGTGATTGAAGGCGACTATATCTTCGGCGGTGTCATCAACTCCACCTCTGTGGCGGGTCTGGTTAAGCTTGATCCCGAATACGTGGATCTGTCCGACGGACTTTTTGAAGTGATACTCGTCAAACAGCCGCTGAGCCTTGTGGACTTTGTCGATATTCTGACAAGCATCACAAACCGCAGTTATAGCGGCGATAACGTCCAGCTTTTTCACGCGAAAAACGTAAAATTTACTTTTGATACCGACGTGGCCTGGACGATCGATGGCGAAAACGGCGGTGCTTACAGTGCAGTTGAAATTAAAAATCATCATGAGGCGATAAGGATCATCGTATAATGCTTATAAACATACTGGCCATCGGCGACGTTGTGGGACAGTCCGGACTTGATATTCTGGCTGAAAAATTGCACGTTGTACAGAAATTCAACCAAATATCTTTCACAATAATAAATGGCGAAAACGCCGCCGCCAACGGCATTACACCGGGGCAGGCGGAGTTTTTATTTGATATCGGCGCGGATGTGATAACCCTCGGCAATCATACATGGGGCAAGCGCGAGATTGCCCCGTTCCTTGATGACTGCCAATACATCCTGCGGCCTTCAAACTTTGCCACGCAAGTACCGGGGCGCGGCTGGGGTGTTTTTGAGACGGAGTTCGGCAACGTGTGCGTGGTCAACCTGATTGGGCGTCACGGTCTGCCGGACGGCAGTGAAAATCCGTTTATTGAGGCAGACAGAATCTTAAAAAAGCTCGACACCAACATTGTGCTGGTTGATTTCCATGCGGAGGCAACAAGCGAAAAACTCGCAATGGCGTATTATCTTGACGGGCGTGTGTCCGCCGTGTGGGGCACGCACACCCATGTCCAAACATCTGATTGCCGCGTTTTCTCCGGCGGCATGGGGTATATCACCGATCTCGGCATGACCGGCCCGTGTGAATCAGTCATCGGCGTGAAGCCGGAACAGCCCATATCACGTTTTCTGGGTAACCCTCCCACACGATTTGAAGCGGCGGACGGCGCGGCGAAAATCGAAGGCGCGGTGTTTGAGATTGACGCTGAAACTGGAAAATGTGTCGGTGTGGAAGCGATCCGAATAACCTAACACTCCCGCAATTTTTGATTTGACGCAGTCATTTGGCTGTGGTATAATTATCCACATATTAATTGTACAAAAAATTTTGGAGGTTTTTTCAATGCAAGAAGTGCTCGATTTTCTAAAAAATGCCGGAACTTATTATCTCGCCACTGTTGAGGGTGACCAACCGCGTGTGCGCCCGTTTGGCACCGCAAATATCTTTGATGGCAAGCTCTACATCCAAACCGCAAAAGCAAAGCCATGCTCCAAACAAATGGCCGCAAATCCAAAAGTCGAAATCAGTGCCATGGGCTCTGACGGCACATGGATCCGCATCGCTGCCAAAGCGATCAATGACGACAGGATTGAAGCCAAACAAAGTATGCTGGATGCGTATCCGCAACTGTCAGCCATGTATTCTGTTGAAGACCCGAACACCCAAGTACTTTATCTGCAAGACGCAGAAGCCACCATCTCCTCTTTCGCTGGTGAGCCGAAAGTGATTAAGTTCTAAGACAAATCTAAGTAAAAGAGCGGATGCATTTTTGCGTCCGCTCTTTTGATTTAAAATCTTCCGATATCCCGTGCAATATGATACGCCTGCTGTGTGGCTTGCAGTATATTCTTCGGGTTCAGGCAATCCCCTATCTGGTGGAACTCCGGCGCTAACATTCTCAGTGCCTCGGCTTCCGCACGCAGTGGAATCTGTCCGACGGCGTAGACAACAGTATCGGCTGCGAAAATCTGTGCTCCATCAACTCCTTCGCCCACGACCGCGTCATCAGTGATTTTGACGGCTTTTACCGACAAGTTGACTGATACGCCCAGCCGCTCAAGCTCCAACTTTATCGCACCGCCGTGCAGAAAATTCCCTCCATCATCTAGCTGCGCGGCCATTTCAACGATGGTGACTTCATGCCCACGCTTTGCCAGATATATCGCAAGCTCCGTCCCAACCAAGCCGCCGCCGAGTATAACAACGCGTTTCCCGGCCTTTTCAACGTTGTAGTATATCTCTTCCGCACTCTTTACATGCGCTTTATCAATCCCCAAGATATTCGGTATCAACGGACGGGCACCGAGTGCCGCAATAATGACATCCGGCGATTGCGCCCTCACAAACTCCGGCGTGACCTCGGTATTCAATTTTATATCCACACCGGCTTTTTCCGCGATCTTCGCCTGCCGCGCGAGGTATTCGGAGAGATATTTTTTGAATGGGACATCATGCTCGCAATTCAACACACCGCCGAGTCGCGCCGTCTTCTCGCACAGAGTCACCTCGTGCCCGCGCTCTGCCGCGGTGATGGCCGCCTGCATTCCGCCCACGCCTCCCCCGGCGATCAGCACTTTTTTCGGAATGGCCGGTGGAATCTGCCACCTTGTATCTATCTCATGCCCGATGACAGGATTCACAGTACACATAAACTGATTGGTCGAGATGTGCACCGAGAAGCAAGTCAGGCAACGCATACACTTGTTAATCTCATCGGCTCGTCCCATCCGTGCCTTGATCGGCAAATCCGGGTCGGCAAGCAATCCGCGCGCAATTTGTACGACATCCGCCTGTCCGGAGGCGATGATTTCTTCCATCAATTCAGGATCCACCAATGCTCCGACCGTTGCCACCGGGGTTTTTACATGCTTTTTGATTTCCGCCGCGTACTGCACATTGGCTCCATGCGGCAGAAACATGTCCGGATGTGTCACCGTGAACACTTCGTCAACCTCATGACTCCCGGCGGAGACGTGTATCAGATCCAAGTGTCCGTCCAACTGCTTTGCTATCGCGATGCCCTCGTCCAGATCGTACCCATTCGGGTTGCATTCGGAACCCGATATGCGCATTTCAATCGGGAATTTTGACCCAACGGCTTTCCGCACCGCTTTGCAGACTTCAACGGCGAATCTGCTCCGGTTTTCAGGGGAACCTCCCCACTTATCCGTCCGGTGATTTGTAACAGGCGACATAAATTCTGTCAGCAGCCAACCATGTCCGCCGTGGATTGTCACCATGCCGAATCCGCACCGCTTCGCCCACAACGCGGCATCAGCAAATTGCTGCACGACGGCATATATCTTCTCGTCATCCATCGCCTCAACCTGATGCCCGGCCTCCGTCGTGTACGCCATCGGGCCGTGTAGCTGATAGCCATCCCTTGCCGAAGTGTGGGAGTGACTGCCGCTGTGAGAGAGTTCGATGGCCGCCACGGCTCCGTGTCTGGTGATCGCTTCCGACAATCTGGTCATCGCCGGTAATCCGGCGGGATTGTCCAATGCCAGATGCCCGTCATTGAATCTGGCATGTTTTGAATCAATCACAGCGTCCCCCACACAGACTGATGCCGCACCGCCGATTGCTTTGAGTTCATAGTACGCATTCGTCTCCGGCACCGGTAAATGATCATGCGTCATATACGCCACGCCGGTCGGGGACGCAAATATACGGTTACGGAACACCGTGCCTGCAAGGGTGATCGGTGAAAATAAGTTTGGATACTGTTGTTTATACATATTGGCAGCCTCCTTGTTCATTAGTTTTTCATTCATTATATACTGCTTTTCATCTACTGTCTATATTTCAGATAGGCGCATCATCACCCATTCAACCTTGACATGCGCGGCGGCTCATGATAATATTTTGCCAAAGAGCGTCGCCGTTTTTCAATGATAGCAATCAACTTATATTAAAGGCAGGGTTAATGTTTGGAATACGAGAACGTAACAGGACATATTTACGACATACAGGGCTATGCCGTACACGACGGACCGGGTATCCGTACGACGATTTACACCAAGGGATGCCCTTTGCGCTGTCTCTGGTGTCACAGTCCGGAGTCGCAATACCACGCATTTGAACTGGGCTATCTGCCGGTAAAATGTCTCGGCACGGATCTATGTCAGGACGCGTGCATAAACGCCTGTCCTGAGGATGCGATATCGAAAGATGAACCCGCACAGGCACTTGATGGCTCCGGAACAATACAAAAAGTGAAGATCGACCGCGAAAAATGCACGAGTTGTCTGAAGTGTGCCGGGGCATGTATATCCAAAGCGCTTTATCCAACCGGTTGGGACACCACGGTTGACGAAGTATATGCCCGCGTTGATAAAGACCGCGGGTTCTTCAAAAACGGCGGCGGGGTGACTATTTCCGGCGGAGAGGCGATGGATCAGTTCGCGTTCACCTACAACTTGGCAAAAAGGCTGAAAGACAGCGGCATTCATGTCTGCCTGGATACCACAGGATATGCCGCCACGGAATTGTTTGAAAAAATTCTGCCGTATGTTGATCTGTTTTTGTACGACATCAAGCACATGGACTCGGCAATGCACCAGAAGCTCGTTGCTGTTGGAAATGAGCTGACTTTAACCAACGCCCGCTTTCTAGCCGAACACGGCGCGGCATTGCAAATCCGGGTACCTGTGATTCCGAAATTGACCGATAAAGAGGACAATCTGCGGCAAACGGCGGAGTTTTGCGCCTCCCTCGGCGATGCGGTAAAGCTGGTGCAGCTGTTACCGTATCACAAAACAGGACAAATGAAATACGACCGCTTGGGCTGGCGGTATCCGCTGCCCAACGTCGAACCGCCGGAAGAAGCGTTCATGCTGAAAACGCTTGAAATGTTCCAAGGGGTGGGGTTGAATTGTCAGTTGTATTAAAAGACGGACAAAAGCGTCCGCGTTGGGTGAAAGGCTTGATATGCATTGCAATTATCGTGCTTATAATTCTTGCAATCACGGGTTGCCGAAACCGCACACAACCTCTTTTGATAAACACTGTGTCTTTGCAGACCGGCATTACACATTTGCGTGTATTACAAGGGCAAGGATTTGGTCGAGATGTGACCCATGATATAGATCGGGATGAATTACTGCACCTTCTCGCAAATACACGAATGCAGCGTGACAGCAATGCATGGTCAGGAACGCTGGCGGCTGAATGGGTGATTGAAATTCGCCAATCAGGAAACCGGTTTCATCGAACGATGTATATTGCGCTTGGCGAAACGCATGGGATGAGCGTAGAACATGGTTTTAGAACCTATCTTTTCCGTATCTCAAACGGGGATGAAATTCTCGAAGCACTGGAACGCATGGTGGCAGCGTAACACAATATGTCAATATGGCGAACACATTTCGCCCTTATAATCAGTAAATAAACGCACCCTATCAGGTGCGATAAGGAGGATACTATGTCAAAATTCGATGTCCCTATTTCAATTCGTATCGCAGGCCTCAAAGCGAAAAGAGAGAGAATCAACAAAGATCTGCGCTTGAATGTTGAGCGCAACCGCATTCTCACGGAATACTATAAAGCGCACGAGAATGAATATCCTGTACTCAAGCGCGCCGGCTACATCTATGAATGGTGTGCCACCAGGGCAATCAATATCGACGACGATGATATTTTCCTCGGCGACTCCGGCCCGTATTGCCGCTCATTAAACTTTGACATTGAGCAAACGGCACACGGCTGGTTCAAAGGCTGCTTCGGCGACACCGATGAGCGGTTTCGCGCCGCGTGGCAAGTTCCAGGCAGCATCTGGGTCACTGACGAAGAGCGCGAGTATCTGCTGGAAGCGGCGGATTACTGGGTCGGCAAAGACATCGGTGCCACCGCCCGCGGATTGATGCCGCCTGAATTCTTTGAAAGATTCCCAGAGGGCATGGATCTGACACAGCTGTGGGGCACATACCCGGGACACTTCTGCCCCAATTATGAGAGAGCTGTGACCGTCGGCTTCGGCGCGGTGCGCCAGATGGCGATTGAAAAGCTGGAAGAGATCCGGAAATGCACAACAGCCGATAACGTCCGCAGCGACTTGTTCTACCGCGCAATTATCAAAACGTGCGACGGCATGATTTTGATGAGCAAGCGTTACGCCGAAGGCTGCCGCGAAAAAGCAAAAACAGCGGCAACACCGGAACGCAAGGCTGAACTGCTTAAAATGGCCGACTCCTGTGACTGGATCATGGAAAACCCCGCCAGAAATCTGTGGGAAGGCATACAAATCATGCTTTTCTATCAATACCTGATCGCAGCGGACGGAACGCATTGGGCGGACTCCCCGGCACTGATTGACAGCTTCCTCGGCCCGCTGTTGGAAAACGATATCAAAACCGGTGCATTGACGCATGAACAAGCGCAAGAACTGTGCGATGCATATCTCCTGCAAGCCGGCAATCAGATCATTATGTTCCCCAAGCCGAACAATGACATGTTGATAGACGCGCACAAAAACGGTAAGACGATGTTCGACCTTCAAGGCGGTATGCAAAACATTGCCGCCGGTATGCTTATCACGCTCGGCGGACAAAAACCAGACGGCACCGGCGACTATAATCTGGCGACAGAGATGCTGCTGCTGTCTTACTACCGTCTCCGCGTGGCAGAGCCAAGCCTCGCACTGCGCGTCAATGATCACACACCGGATCGGATTTGGGAACTGGGTATCGCCACCAGCAAACGCTGCGGCGGTTTGCCGCAGTTCAATAACGACGATGTTATTATCGAAGGCCAGGTCAAAAGAGGCGTCGCGCTGGAGGATGCCAGAAGATACGGTGTCTTCGGCTGTGTTGAGCCGGGCATCAGCGGCATGGAATGGTCAATGGCATCCAACTGCGGCGCGTTCGGCGGTATGGGCGGCTTGCTGAGTCTGCTTAACTTCTGCATCCACGGAAACGTTGACCCATTGACCGGCGCAACAGGCCGCCTGCCATGTAAAAAGCTGTATGAGTACGAGAGTTTTGAGGAGCTTCAAGCAGAGTTTGAGCGGCAAATTAAAGAAGCCATCGACTATGGCGCCAGAATCTATCAATTCGCCGCCCTCGTTTTCGATACCGCATGGCCAGTCCTGTCTGCGTCCGTCATGATGGAAGGCTGTATAGAGTCCGGAAAAGACGTCACCTGGGGCGGGGCGAAATACAACGGCATGGGTCACATGATCAACGCCATCGGAACGATCGGTGACTCCCTGACAGTGATCAAAAAGCTCTGCTTTGAAGACAAAACCATCACCACGCGTGAGTTGTATGACGCGCTGGTCGCCAACTGGGAGGGGCACGAGCTGCTCCGCCAGAGAATTCTGAACGATATGCCATTCTACGGCAACGACCTTGACGAGCCTGATGAGATTGTCGAATGGTTTACCAATCTTTATTGCGACTATTTCAATTCACGCCCGGCACCACATAATGGCCAGCTGAATATCGGCGCGCTGGATCTCTACTGGGTCGGCCAAGGCAAACGTTTCTGGGCCACGCCCGACGGCAGAAAAACCGGAGATACAGTCTCCCCGTCGAGCGACCCGCGTCAGGACGTCGTGAAAAACGGCCCGCTGTCTTACGTGAAAAGTGTCTCAAAGATGCCGTGGGAAAAATTCAGATGCGGCGGCGCGATCAACATTCGCCTTGACGCAAACTCCGTCCGCAATGAAGAATCCACAGCAAAAGTGCGAGAGCTGATTGAGTCATACTTTGATATGGGCGGCATCCAATTCTGCTTCAC
>WQVW01000003.1 GCA_009785655.1 Oscillospiraceae bacterium
AATGGGTTTCAGCGGCGGAGGGCATGAAGTTTGCTGCGACGATGAATAAATTCGTGGAAACAATCCATGGGCTGGGCGAAAACGTGAGATTGGAGGATTTGCGATGCAAGAGCAAATGAGAATCCGCGCGAAAGAATTGCTCACGGGTGGCGCTGTCCAGCGTGTTCTAGGCTGGAAAAAAGGTGACTTCCCGTACAATCCGGAACCTGCGTTTTTCACCACCGAGTGTGAACTGGACGATCTGGTCTATGACAGATTCTGCGCCGCTAACTTGAGCGGCTATATGGTGGAAGCCAATAAGGAAGACGGCAAAACGTTGGTATTTCTGAAACCATGCGATACATACAGTTTCAACCAACTGACGAAAGAACACCGGGTTTCCCGAGATAAGGCGTGGATTATCGGCGTGGGATGTGAGGGCAATGCAGCGGTTGAGGAAATGCAAGAAACCGGACTACTGGAACGTTGCAAAGTCTGCACCAAAACGGAACATAAAGTTTTTGACGAATTAATCGGAGAAGACGTAAAAACCCGCGAAGAGGGAGACCGTTTTGAACAAGTTTCTGACATTGAAAAAATGCCTCCCGATGAGCGATTTGATTTCTGGCAGGGTCAGCTCTCCCGTTGCATACGCTGCAATGCCTGTCGTAATGTCTGCCCGGCGTGTAACTGCAGAAAATGCGTCTTTGACAGTGGCAAATACGATACAGAGCAAAAGGCGAATGTTACGACTTTTGAGGAGCAGATGTTCCACATTATCCGGGCGTATCATGTGGCCGGGAGATGCACCGATTGCAGCGAATGCAGCCGCGTATGCCCGCAGGGCATTGACTTGCACCTGCTGAACAGAAAAGTGATAAAAGATGTAAACGAACTATACGGCGAGTTCCAGGCTGGCAATGACGTGGAAACGCCCGGTCCTCTGACCGATTATGACGCGGATTCGGACGCGGACCCAAGCGTCGTGTATGAAAGGGGGTAACGAATGTGCTGAAAATAGCGAGGGAGAATTTGCCCGCTTTATTTGCCGCGATTGCAGATACGGCAGCGCTTTATCTGCCAATCCGCAAAGGGGCTGTGAATTACGCCCAGTGGAGTGACGGCGCGGATGTTGATCTGGACACGTTGAAAACAATCGCATCCCCAAAAGATTTTTTCCTGCCGCAATCTGAGACCCTTTACACGGCCGCTTTGGCAGGGAACAAAATCCAGTTAGAAGCAGAGCCGTTCGTGGATGAACCTTTCGTGGTGTTTGGCGTCAAAGGTTGCGATGTTCGTGGAATTGAAATCCTTGATAAAGTGTACTTATCTGATCCCGTTGACAGATTTTATGAGGCACGCCGCGAAAAAGGCACAATCGTCTCGATGGCCTGCGCCGAACCGCAAGCGACCTGTTTCTGCAAGTCCTTCGGCGTTGATGCGGCAAATCCCGCAGGGGATGTAGTGACGTGGATGGCCGACGGCAATTTATTTTGGGAGGCGCAAACGGAAAAGGGCAAAAAGCTGACGGAAATGCTCTCCAATCTGCTAACCAGCGCGGAGCGTTCCCCGGTAAGCTCGCAGCAAAAAGATATTCGGCAAAAGATAGATACGCTGCCGTACAGCGTGGGCTTGCCGCTGGATCAATTTAAATCTGAGCGTTTGCTTGAATTGTTTGATGCGCCGCAGTGGGATTCGCTGTATCGCACTTGTTTAGCCTGCGGTACATGTACTTTCATTTGTCCGACTTGCCAGTGTTATGACATTAAAGACTTCAACACAGGAACATGCGTCAAACGTTACCGATGCTGGGATTCCTGCATGTACTCAGATTTTACGCTGATGGCGCATGGAAACCCGCGCAAAACGCAGAAAGAGCGGTTTCGCCAACGGTTTATGCACAAGCTGGTCTACTATCCTGACAAGAACGACGGTGAGTATTCCTGTGTCGGCTGCGGAAGATGCGTGAACAAATGCCCGGCTTCACTGAATATAGTAAAAGTTATCAAGAGTTTGGGGGTGAACGCGGATGTGTAAAACACCAGATCTGTTGATCCCGCAAATAGGCGTCATCACGGACATACGGACTGAAACCCCGGATGTCAAAACGTTTAAAATCATCGGTGCGGACGGGAAAAAGCCGTTTGATCATATGCCAGGACAGTGCGCAATGTTGTCCGTGCCCGGAGTCGGGGAGGCTATGTTTTCCATCACATCGTCACCGACAAATGATGACGGGCTGTTATTCAGCATTAAACAGTGCGGCACACTAACAGATTATTTGCACGCCATGGAGGTGGGCAGCGAAGTGACAATCCGCGGCCCGTACGGCAACGCATTCCCGGTTGATACGGTTTTGCCGGGGCAGAATCTGCTGATTATCGCCGGAGGTATCGGCCTTGCACCAGTGGGTTCTGTGGTTCGATATGTTTTTGATAACAGAGATCAGTATGGCTCAGTGGATATTTTATACGGCTCCCGCTCTATGGAGGATTTGGTGTTCTTTGAAGAAATCGAGAAAACATGGCGCACACAGCCGGACACCAAGGTTCACCTGACAATAGACAGAGCGCAATCCGAATGGGACGGACATGTCGGATTTGTTCCGGACTATCTGAAAGAATTAAGCTTCAGCACAGACAAAACAGCCCTAGTCTGCGGCCCACCGATTATGATAAAATTTACGCTGGACGCGCTGCTAGGGCTGGGATTCAAAAAAGAACAGGTCTTTACCACGCTGGAGTTGCGTATGAAATGCGGCATAGGCAAATGCGGCAGATGCAACATAGGGTCAAAATACATTTGCAAAGACGGGCCGGTCTTCCGCTGTGACGAAATTGACGCGCTGCCGGACGAGTATTGATAAATCAGGGACGGGAGCGTTCCCTCAGAAAGGATGGAGTAATAAAATGCAGGAGATGGCAAATGTTTATTTTTACGGCAAACGATACGTTGTGCCGGCGGATTTGACTATTATGACGGCTATGGAATATGCCGGATATCAGTTGCTGCGCGGTTGTGGGTGCCGTCACGGATTTTGTGGGGCGTGCGCCACTATCTACAGAATCGCGGGAACAAACACGTTACAGTCTTGCCTGGCATGTCAAACCCAAGTTCAGGACGGTATGTATGTGGCAACGCTGCCGTTTTTTCCCACTGTGAAAAAGCTGTACGAAATGGAGGAAATTCAGCCGGAAGAACAGATAATGATGCAGCTTTATCCTGAAATATACGCGTGTATCGGGTGCAACGCCTGCACAAAATCGTGTTCGCGTCAACTCGGCGTCATGCAGTATATCGCCTATGCACAGCGTAATGAGCTGGAGAAATGCGCACATGAATCGTTTGACTGTGTTGCCTGCGGCATTTGCTCTGCGCGATGTCCGGCCGGAATCTCCCATCCGATGGTGGGTATGCTGGCAAGGCGTTTGACTGGGAAATACATCCAGCCGGAGACTGCGCATACAAGGTCAAAAGTCGAATCAATCCGCAGTGGCGCATTGGATGCCTTGATTACGGAGATGATGACAATGCCCCTGGACAAGATGAAAGAAATGTACAACTCCCGCGAAATCGAGAAGTAGGAGGGATAAATAATGCTGACAACACCTATGCTGGATTCTATTAAAAAAGTCGAAGCCACGCGCCCCCAACGGGTTGGATTTGAGCCTGCGAGGATGACCGCCGAAGAAAAAGACGAGTTGCTTAAAGAATTCCATCCCGACTATAAAGAAGCCGGTTTCGCGGTTATCGGCGTTGGGCCGAACAAGGGAAACAAAGCACCGCAAGAGCTTCAGGAGCTGTTGCATTCCAATAGCATTATCCATGGCGCGGATCTTGATTTGAACAAAGTCACCTATGATGTGGATGTGCTGATAATCGGCGGCGGCGGCGCGGGGATGTCGGCGGCGATAGAGGCGCATATGGCCGGGGCTGATGCAATGATTGTTACCAAGCTGCGTATCGGCGACGCCAACAGCATGATGGCCGAAGGTGGTATCCAAGCGGCCGACAAGGATAACGATTCGCCGATGCAGCACTACCTTGACGCGTTCGGCGGCGGACACTACGCGGCTAAGCCAGAATTACTTAGGCGGCTTGTCATGGATGGCCCCGGAGCTATTGAGTGGTTGAACAGCCTGGGTGTCATGTTCGATAAGAAACCGGACGGCACAATGGTTACCACACACGGCGGCGGAACGTCCCGCAAGCGTATGCACGCCTGCGCGGACTATACCGGCGCGGAAATTACCCGTGTGTTACGCGATGAGGTGCAGAATCTTGAAATCCCAGTGGTTGAATTCACAGCTGTTGTGGAGCTGATCCTCGACGAGAACGGCAACGCCGCGGGGGCTGTCCTGATGAACATGGAAACAGGTGAATACATGATCGCCAGGGCAAAAACCGTAATAATCGCGACAGGCGGTGCGGGTAGATTGCATTATCAGGGATTCCCGACATCGAACCATTATGGTGCGACGGCGGACGGCTTGATTCTGGCTTACCGCGCAGGCGCGAATCTGCTGTATCAGGATACTATCCAGTACCACCCGACAGGTGTCGCGTATCCGGCGCAGTTGTTTGGTGCATTGGTGACGGAAAAGGTACGCTCAATCGGCGCGATGCTTCTCAACGCGGATGGTGAGCCATTTATTCACCCGCTTGAGACGCGCGACGTGGCGTGCGCAGCGGTCATACGCGAATGCCTGGCACGCAGCAAAGGCGTCCCCACCCCGACTGGTCAGGGAGTCTGGCTGGACACGCCATTGATCGAAATTTTGCATGGCAAGGGGCATATTGAGAAATCCATCCCCGGCATGTTCAGGATGTACATGAACTACGATATCGATATGCGCGAAGTGCCGATATTGATTTATCCGACGTTCCACTATCAAAACGGTGGTATTGAAATCGAAGCCGACGGAGCCACGGGAAAAATACGCAACCTGTATGTTGCAGGTGAGGCAGTCGGCGGAATCCACGGGCGGAATCGCCTAATGGGCAATTCAATGCTGGATATTATCGTTTTCGGGCGTTTATGCGGACAGGCGGCGGCGAAAAATCCCGTTTCTATCGGGAAGCTGAGTTTGGATCACGTGGATGCCTACGCACAGGAACTCAAATCCGCCGGAATCGAGACTGGCACACGATCCCCGCTGCTGCTGCCAAAGTACACGCGTGATGTTTGCAGGAGTTGATTAAAGACTGTTGCTTGACTTCAAATATTTAAGAGGTGGTGTAATTTATGAAAGAAATTCATGTGAGTGACATTACGTCCAAAGTTGCCGAACTGTGCATTAAGGCATGTGTCGTTGTGTCGCCGGATGTGCGGGCTTCTATGGAACAGGCCGTTAAAATAGAAAAAGGTACCGCTCTCCGTGTATTGGAGGACATGATTAAAAATCAGGATATCGCTATTGAGCGCAATATGCCTATTTGTCAGGATACGGGCTTGACTGTGGTGTTTCTTGAAATCGGGCAAGATGTGCACATCGTCGGCGGGGATCTGACTGATGCCGTCAATGAAGGTGTGCGGAAAGGCTATACCGAAGGGTATTTGCGGAAATCTGTTGTGGGAGATCCATTAAGACGCACCAACACTAATGATAATACACCGGCCATCATACACTGTGATATCGTGCCGGGCGACAAGCTGAAAATCACCGTTTCGCCCAAAGGCGTCGGCAGTGAGAATATGAGTCGATTGAAAATGCTGACACCCGGAGATGGCATAGAGGGGGTCAAAAATTTTGTGCTGGAGACGATAAAAGCGGCCGGCTCCAACCCCTGTCCGCCGATCGTTGTTGGCGTGGGAGTGGGAGGCAATCTTGAGTATTCCGCGAAAATGGCTAAGCAGGCATTGGTAAGGGATATCGGCACGAAAAATCCGGATGCCTATCTGGCCGATTTAGAGGCGGAACTGCTTGAAAAAATCAATGCCTTAGACATAGGCCCCGCCGGTTTAGGCGGTGCCACCACCGCCATGGCGGTGCACGTCAATGTTTACGCAACGCATATCGCAGGATTGCCAGTGGCCGTCAATATCGGCTGCCACGCCAACCGCCATGAAGAGGCTGTTCTTTAATTAGCGATGTTTCCCGCCGCGCGGCGGGAAGAAGCACATATAATTCAGAAATGGGGGATTCATTATGGGAGAATACAGAGAACTCACAACGCCGCTTTCCGATGAAACAATCAGAAGTCTTCGCAGCGGCGATATGATTTACATCACTGGCACCGTGTATACCGCGCGGGACGCCGCACATCAGCGTATGTCGGAAATGCTTGCCGCCGGGCAGGATATGCCGTTTGAATTTGACGGAAACATCGTTTTTTACGCCGGACCTTCACCCACACAACCGGGCATGGTTATAGGCTCAATCGGACCAACCACGGCTGGGCGTATGGACAGTTTTGCCCCTGCGCTTATTGCTCGCGGCCTAAAAGTTATGATCGCCAAAGGTTTTCGCAGTGATGCTGTAAAAAAGGCGATTATGGAACACGGTGGCGTGTATCTCGCCGGAGTCGGCGGAATCGCTGCGCTTATGAGTCAGTGTGTAAAGTCAGAGGAATTGGTCGCTTTTGAAGATTTAGGGCCGGAAGCGATTAGGAAACTGGAAGTTGAGAAACTGCCGGTTGTGGTTGCACTGGACTCGGCCGGGAACGACGTTTATGATAGGGGGAATAAATAAAAATGGCAACGGATGTTTATCAAGAATCGTTGGCACTGCACGCAAAAAATAAAGGCAAGGTCAGCGTTCAAAGCAAGGTGGAAGTGAACTCGAAAGAAGATTTGTCGTTGGCATACTCCCCCGGTGTGGCACAGCCTTGCAGGGAGATTGCGAAAGACCCGGAAGAAGCTTATAAATACACCTCAAAGGGGAATATGATTGCAGTCGTTTCAGATGGCTCCGCCGTTTTGGGCTTGGGTGATATAGGCGGCCTGGCGGGGTTGCCAGTGATGGAAGGCAAAGCCATCCTGTTCAAAGAATTCGGCGATGTTGACGCTTTTCCGATCTGCCTTGATACGGAACATATTAAGGCCATGGATTGCGATGAAGCCGAAAAGGAAAAACTGATAATCGATGAAATCGTAAATACTGTCAAGCTAATCTCGCCCAATTTTGGCGGAGTAAACCTCGAAGACATCAAAGCCCCGCGTTGCTTTGAAGTTGAAAACCGCCTGAAAGCCGAGGCTAATATCCCCATTTTTCACGATGACCAGCACGGCACTGCCATCGTTGTAACAGCGGCACTTATAAACGCAGCGAAGGTTGTCGGTAAGCAGCTTAAAGATTTAACAGTGGTTATAAACGGCATTGGTTCGGCAGGATCCGCGACGGCGCGGATGTTGCTAAAAGCCGGCGTGGCGGATATGCGTCTTGTCGATATGAACGGGATTTTGAACAAGGACAATCCAAAATCTATGCTGAATTGGAATCATGAGGAACTGGCTAAGTTAACTAACGCGGAAGGCAGAAACGGAGATCTGGCCGAAGCGGTTCGCGGCGCAGATGTATTTGTTGGCGTGTCAGCACCAGGATTATTAACACAAGCGATGGTGCAAACGATGGCTAAAGATTCAATTATCTTCGCAATGGCAAACCCCACGCCGGAAATTTTCCCCGATGAAGCGAAAGCGGGCGGCGCGGCAGTCGTCGGCACAGGGCGGTCGGACTATCCGAATCAAGTCAATAATGTGCTTGTTTTCCCTGGGATTTTCAAAGGGGTGTTAGCCGCGCGGGCGGATGACTTTACAGACGGAATAAATATGGCGGCGGCGAAGGCGTTGGCTTCGTATATTCCAGACGACCAGCTCAGCGCGGAAAACATCATGCCGTCAGCGTTGGATAAAAATGTGGCGCAAGTGATTGCCGACGCGGTTATGGAGCATGTGCGCAAACAAGGATAGCTGGAAATATTTGCTTTTCGGAAACAACAAAACATAAATGTTATTTTATACACAACCGATTTGCGTGCGCCAGCGAAGAACGTGCACCCGGCCGTGTGCTATTGCGGTTGCTTTTTACCGGCTATTCAAAAGACTCAGGAATGTTTGATTTACAAACAAGCCTGAGTCTTTTCGATGATAAAGTTTGAAAATGATAGGGATGTGCTGCCGTAACTAAACATCTCTCCGCATTTTTTCAAGTTCTTTTGTGCGTTCGACGATCTCCGCAGCGGATGGATACTCGGCGCGTTCGTCTATCAGCGAGTCTGCGAGCACCAGTGCTATATAGGCGGGCATGTCTTTCTTTTTGATAATCATTTTATATTTTTTTTGCTTATTTATCAACAAATCAATCACCGCAACACTGGATTCGTCGTTGTTTTTCATGGCGGTTTCATACAATTCTTTACATGTTAGAAACGGAACCATTGTGGTATATGCGTTTTCTTTCGGGAACACGGCAAGCAACAGTGCTTGCAGATTTTCCCGCTGCTTTTCCCCGTATGGAAAGGCCCATTTTTCGTATTCTTCCTGTTCCTTTTTCATCACGGCTTTGCGTTTCCATTGTAATATCGGATAATCACTCAGTGCCATAGTGCGCCCCTTTCTCATTATGCGGTATTACGGCTTCATTTATTAAACATGATATCACATCAAGTGGCGCAAATCAAGGCAAATACACCCTTGGCAGACGCTGGCCTAAATGGCACAAGACCTCGTGGGTTATGGTGCCGGCTCTGTGTGCGAATTCCTCACAACGAATCTCATCCGCCACGTCTCTGCCGATTAGTGTCACAATATCATAGGATCCTATATTATCAACATGCGTGACGTCCAGCATCAACATGTCCATGCATATCCGCCCGACAATTGGTGCGCGTTGAGAGTGGACTAAACATTGCGCGCCGGTGCCGGACATCTGTCTCGGCACACCGTCGGCATAGCCTATCGAGACGGTTGCTATTTTCATCGGCCTTGTCGTTAAAAATGTTCTGCCGTAGCTGATGCTTTCCCCTTGTTTGACCCAACGTACTTGCGCGACTCTGGCACGCAACGATAATACAGGTCGCAGACCGGGGTTTTTCGCGGTGGATGCGCCATGCAGTGCCCCGTACAGCGAGAGGCCGGGTCTGACAAAATCGCATGTGAATTCCGGATAGTTCAAAACGGCATAGCTTGATTGCATGTGCAGTTTCCCAACGTTGTACCCCTTGCTTTTTAACGCATTCACAGCATCCATAAATGTATCGCACTGGGTGCGCGTGAATGCGATATCGTCTGCATCCAGACTATCCGGTGAGGCGAGATGTGTGGCAAAACCTTCGACTTTCAAATTTTCACGGGCGAATATGCCTTCGATCTCAGCCATGTTATCGGGCTCGATCCCCAATCTGTGCATACCGGTGTCAATCGCGATATGTATAGATAGCTTGTATCCTGTTTCGTCAAGTGCCCTGGCGTGATCCCCATCGGCCACAATCTGTGTCAGATTATAAGCCGCCAGCAAGCCTGCATCCTGCGGAGCGGTGCAGCTCATGACCACTATTTCACTGTCTAATCCGCTTTCTCTGAGCTGAACGGCCTCACCAACAGTCGCGACTGCGAATGTGCTGATGCCTTCTTGCCGCAATTGCGCGGCTATCTCCACCGCCCCGTGTCCGTAGGCGTTTGCTTTGACAACGGCCATGATCTCACACCCCGGTGAGAGACGGGATTTAAGCGTCCTGACATTGTGCCGAAGTGCTGACATGTCGATTTCAACCCAGGCTCTGCTATCGTCAGCCGGTTTAAGGATACTGCTTGTCATAGTATGCTGCCCCCTGTCACTGTTGATGAAATTGAAACGATTTACAGTATATCATAATGATGGAGAATTTTCTATTAATACACATGAAATAATAGATTTTTCACGCAGAGACTAAATAGTGGGCCATATGTGGCCGGATAACTAAACTTTATTTAAAGAGTGAGGTAATCTAAAAATGAGCGGGAAAAAGAGCATTCTTTCGGATAAACTGAAATATGAAATAGCCAAAGAACTCGGCGTCTACGAAACGGTTCGCGAACGCGGGTGGGGCGATGTGTCTGCCAGAGACTGCGGAAACATCGTCAAAAAAGCACTTGAAAGAGCCGAACGCAACGCTTAACCCCTCGTCCTTTAAACGCGAGAGCGGGAACTTTTTTGGTTCCCGCTCTCGTACGCATATGTCTTGTTCAAGATTATCAAATTCGGGTGTGATGAAAAATTTGCCTAATATGCCGCCAATAGGGAGATGCGTTATCTTCAGGTAGTCTTTGCAATATAATCGACTCCCCATTCCTCCAACATGTCTCTTTGACAAGTCGGGAACTGGTTCAGACGCATATGAAATACAATACATGCCTTGCAATTGTCGAAGTATGGGCATGAGGTGTGATGACAATCGCACTTATGACTTTCCAGATTGTTAGCACATGCAAATGCCGCAACCATATCCTCGCGTGTAACTTTAGGAAGAGGACCTTCTCTCCATCTGTATTTGTTTTTTTGTTCTGACATTTCAACTCCACCTTTCTTCAAATTGTATTCGTATGCATAAATATTTATTTGCGGACGCGTCTGTCGGAAAGCGCGGTTAATTCAGGAACGCTCTCTCATCTTATTGAGAGCACGATATCACACGTTGGAAACATTCGTCAATTATAAAATGGCAAATATTTTTGCGCTCCAGTTACAAAATGCTACGAATAGAAGCACAAAAGACTGTTGCCACGCCGGTAAAGGTGCGGTAACAGTCTTTTTTACGATATATTCTACCTATGTTATGTTCGGTTTTGCTCTTTATCATAAAACTCACTGCTATATGCGTAGAGTTCATTTAATGCCAGCCAAACTTGTTCGGGCTCGCTCAGGGAAATCGAAGCCAGATACCCACCTGTTGGTGCGAATAGATCAACCGAGGCTCTGATTAGCTCGACCATGCGCTCATTTGATATTTTACTATCCGCGTCAAGCCCCTCAAATCCGTAATCCAAACCTATTTTGTTTCCGTATTTGCGTTTTAAATCCGGGATATCAACAGCTCTGCGCTGAAGCTGCAGTACGTCCGCATTCATATCGATCATATACGGAACGAAGCGGCTAATGTTTCCGCAGCAATGCAGCAAAACGCTCACGCCTTTTGACTTGATATGATCGAATATCCGCTTTGTTGGGTGGAAAACAAGTTCTTCCATCATTTTCTCAGAGAAGAATGTATCCCGTTCTGTTCCCCAGTCATCGTGATATGTAATCATATCCACCGGATAAAGGCTGTGGATTTTATCGAAATACTCAATTAAATGATCCGCAAAACGTTCATTAAATGCCCTGACCGCTTCCGGCTCTACCGCAAAAGCCATCATCCCGTCGGAATAGCCGCCAACGATAGAGATCATCCGCTCGGTCACACCACGTCCGATGTTGATGTTGAGGGCTTTATCAGGTTCATATGCTTCTTGCATAAAACGTTTGGCTGTTTCCTCAAAGTCCCATTCAGACAAATCAGGCCAGGCAACAACGCTTTCCCAATTAGTAATATCGTCAAGCAGTTGCGTGCCTGGGGTCAGCATAGGTGCCCCGGCGGAGGGGACCCATGTCCAGTCTGTATTAAACCAATCCGTATATGTCTCGTCACTGGTGGGGCGATTGCGGTAATCAGCGTTTACTACCGTACCCCGAACTTTTTCAGTGACAAGATCTTGGGATGACAGCAATTGCACATCTGTCAGGGTGTTGGGAACCCAACGCGGGTTATTTTTGCTCATGGCAAGCTTAAAGTTCTCACGCGGAGTGATTGGAAAATCAAACTCGGGAACAAGTATCTCAGCGTTGCTGAACGGCGGATTGACAACCCTAGTGTTTATAGACGCGTCTTTGTATGGGTATCTGGGATATTTCATGCTGTAACCTCCTGCACTTATTGTAGACATATTTTACATTTGTATACGCTTTGTGTCAACTCTGGGGGAATTGGTATACTATGAGCAAATAAAGCTGCGTGTGAAGCACGGAGGTATAGCCCTCCGTGTTTTTCGTCAAGCATGTAGGGGTGACCACAATTCACCCCTACATGATATCCCTAATCTGTACACATATCCAAAATTACCTCGGTGAACATTTTCGCACTCATCATCAAGTGATCCAGTTCGATAAACTCGTTCGCACCATGGACGCCGTTTTCGGTACCGGGGAATCCACAGCCGAATGCAACGCCGCCGGGGATTCCGTGGACATACGTGGAGCCACCGATGGCAAGACATTCGCCTTTTTCTCCGGTGTAATCTTCGTATAGCCGTAGCAGTGTCTGCACAAATGGTGTATCCGCCGGCGTATGGTGGGATGTATAAATCGTCAAATCGGCAACGCCGAACCCTTCCCGCACAAACGTTGCGCGAGTGATGCCTTTGATGTCAACCGTATCTGCGCAGATTGGTGTGCGGCTGTCAAAGTTGGCAGTAAACCCAGCTTCGGTGAGCTGCAATACACCGAAATTCAACGTCAGTGCACCTGAAATTTCGTCACTCATTTTAATCCCGAGGCTCTCACCATACATATCCCCATGCGGAAAGAGACGATTCAATGCTTGAATGTGCTTGAATCCCTCAGAAGCCGCAAACGGCATGGTGACCAGCATTTCTAGCAACGCCGTCTGCGCATTGATCCCGGCAGACGGGTGCGCGGCGTGCGCCGATTTGCCGTGGGATGTGATGACAATCCGACTCGGGGGGGCGGCACTGGAGGGGGTGTCTCCGTCAAAGTTAAAATCCTCCGGATTAAAGTTGTCCGTGGTAAACGCCTCCGGCGCGGCGGTAATGGTCGCGCCGGTTTTTTCGGAATATTTTCGGCAGAATAATGCCGCCTCTGCCAACGAAATGCCTTCAATCACCGCCGTGGCGACAGGGGGGACGGCGTTCGCCGTTGTGCCGCCTGATATTGAAATCACACGCGGCAGCGTGGCATCCGCCGCCCATTCGGCATTGAACGTCGGCATCAGTCGGCCTTTTTCAATGTTCATCACAGGGAATCCGGCATCCGGCGTAAAGACATATGTCGGCGGATCAATTTTCTCCAAATATTGCGCAATATCCAGGCAGCCGGTTTCCTCGCCAGCGCCTAAAATCAGCCGGAATCCGCGCGAAAAATCCGGTCGGAGCTCCCGTGCGCAATACAGCGCATACATCGCCGCGATGGACGGGCCTTTGTCGTCAGATGTACCTCTGCCGTACAAGTTGCCGTCTTTGATCAATAGCGCAAACGGATCAGTGCTCCACCCCGGTCCGGCCTCGACGATATCCAGGTGCGCCAGAATACCAAGCACCGGCAGTGTATCGGCTGTGGTGCCGTAATCTGCTGTGATGATCATGTCTTCAAAATTCTCCACAGGAAATCCGCGTTTTTCCAGCTGTGCACGGGCAACCTCCAAAACCTCGCGCGAAGCCTGGCCGTACGGCTGGCCTTCCGCCGGTTCACCCTTGACACTGTTTATCGCGACAAGCTGCGCCAAGTCGTTTATCATTTCGTCTGAATGCTGATTGAACCATTCGTCAATTTTCCGGCGTAATTCCACTTTCATCTCGTTCATAAATAGCCAAAATCCCCTTATAAGTCATATAGCAATCCAGCTTTGAAAGAATCTCATACGGCGCGTGCATAGATATGACCGGCGGCCCCGCGTCGATTGTCGGAATGTTCCTGTTCGCCATGAATTGGGCAATTGTCCCGCCGCCGCCCTGATCCACTTTACCCAGCTGGGTCATCTGCCAGACAACGCCCGATTTGTCAAAAACCGATCTCAGCATGCCCACCACTTCGGCAGACGCATCACTCGCGCCGCCTTTGCCACGCGCCCCGGTGTATTTCAGGACACCTAAGCCGCAGCCCAGCATCGCGGCGTTTTGCTTTTCGCTGACTTCAGGGAAATTCGGGTCAAAAGCATTGCACACGTCAGATGACAGACAGAATGACGTGCGGAAACAATCCCGCAATTTCACGTCCTGCGCCTCGCATAAATCCGCCATAAAATCCTCAAACATCGCTGACTGCATTCCGGACACACCGGCAGAACCGACTTCTTCTTTATCCACCAGAACACAAACGGCAGTCATCGCCGGGATTTGAGCCAGGTCAAACATCGCCCGCAAGGCGGCAAAAGATGTGGATCGGCTATCATGCCCGTAAGCACCGATCATCGACCTGTCGAACCCGACATCCCGCGCTTTCATCGCCGGGACGGCTTGGAGTTCTGATGACAGAAAATCTTCCTCAACGATGCCGTATTTTTCGTTCAGCATCGTCAGCACGGTGCGCTTAAATCTGTCGGAATCTTTTTCTTCACCTGTTGGGCTGCTGCCTACCAGTATATTCAGGTTTTCACCGGTAAAAGCCTCGCCCAGCGTTTTTTTCTCCTGATCTTTGCCGAGGTGCGGCAGCAGATCGGTGATCATAAATGTGGGCTCGCTCTCATCCTCGCCTATGACAATGTTGACACTCTCGCCTGATTTTTTGACAACGACACCGTGAAGTGCCAGCGGTAACGCCACCCACTGGTATTTCTTTATCCCGCCGTAATAATGGGTTTTGAAGAAAGCCATCCCGCCGTCTTCATACAGCGGCATTTGCTTTAAATCGATACGCGGTGTGTCAATATGCGCGCCGACGATGTTGACCCCGTGTGACATATCTTTCTGTCCAATATACGCCAGCATAAGCACCTTGCCGCCGCCGGCGATTGTATACAATTTCTCCCCCGGCTTCACTGCCATGCCGCGCGAATACGGCTTGAATCCGTGTTCAGTGGCGAGCTTGACACCCTCTACTACAGACTCCCGCTCTGTCTTTGCTTTGTTTAAAAAGTCCTTGTACAGCTCACAATATTTATCCGCTTTTTTCTTCTCGTCATCACTGATCACGTCGTGGACATTTTTCTTCTTGTAGAACAGTTCATCACTCATTGAAATACCCTCCAATCAAATTTGCGAAAAACAGCTTGCACTCGGCCTCAAACGCTTCTTGCGTATTATATACATTCCTTAGCAGATAGTCGCAGTTTTCTTCAAAAAAACGCTCTGGTTTCTGGGCCAGAATCCGCTGTTCAGCCTCTTGTCTTGTGAGTCCGTCTCGGGTCATAATCCGCGCTATCCGCGTTTCAACCGGAGATACAACACCGACCACGGCATTGCAAGTTTTGTTGAGGCCGCTTTCAATCAACGCAATCGCATCAATCCCCACAACCCGTCCGCCCTCAGCCTGCCATCGCCGGACTCTGCGATCCCGCTCCGCTTCCACATATTTGTGAGTGATCGCGTTCAGATCAAGCAACGCTTCCGGGTCGTTGAAGACAATTTCTCGCAGTGCCTTTCTGTCAATTATCCCATCACACAAGACGCCGGTGAATCGCGTGTTGATCTCCTGTTTCATTTCACCGCATTCTGCCAGCAGTTCGTGATATATCTTGTCGCAATCCAATGCCAACGCACCCAAGGATTCTAGCGCATGTAACGCAGATGTTTTGCCTGACCCCGTGGGGCCTGTTATACCGATTGTAAACATATCCATTAACTGTTCATCTTTGCGGCCTGGTCGGCAATCACCAGCGCGTCAATCACCTCATCGACCGCGCCGTTTAATATCTGTTCCAGTTTATACAACGTGAGGCCAATCCGATGATCCGTCACGCGGCCTTGCGGGTAATTGTAAGTCCTGATCCGCTCCGACCTGTCCCCCGTACCTACTTGGCTTTTCCGCTCTGCCGCGAGTTCCGCCGCCTGGCGATTACGCTCTTCTTCATACAACCGCGAGACGAGGATTTTCATCGCCCGGTCGCGATTCTTGTGCTGACTGCGTTCGTCCTGGCACTCTACCACCGTACCGGTCGGGACATGCGTTATACGGATGGCCGATTCGGTTTTGTTGACATGCTGTCCGCCGGCACCGCTTGCCCTAAACGTGTCAATCTGCAAATCCGAAGGGTCTATCTGAAAATCCACCTCTTCCATCTCTGGCAATACAGCCACGGTGACGGTGCTGGTGTGGATTCTGCCCGACGCCTCTGTCTCCGGCACACGCTGGACTCTGTGCACGCCGCTTTCAAATTTCAGCCTGGAGTATGCGCCATCGCCCTCTATGATAAAACTGATCTCTTTAATGCCGCCAAGCTCTGTCTCGTTCAAGTTGGCTATTTCCGTTTTCCAGCGTTTTGAATCGGCGTACATGGTGTACATGCGATACAGATTATATGCGAACAACGCCGCCTCTTCCCCGCCCGCACCGCCGCGGATTTCGATGATAACATTCTTAGAATCGTTAGGATCACGCGGCAGCAGCAGAATTTTAATCTCCGCTTCCAATCTCTCCATCTCGTCTTGGGCAGCACTGTATTCTTCTTGTGCCATCTCTTTCAGATCCGGGTCAGACAAAAGCTCCCGCGCACCCTCCGCATCGCGTTTGGCTTTTTCATACCGCCTGAATGCGGTGACAACCGGCTCAATCTCCTTCTGATCCCGCGCTAATTTAGCGTAGACGGCAGGATCGGAATATACCTCCGGATCCTGCATTTTGTTTTCCAGTTCCTGATATTTTTCTTCTATTGCGACAAGCTTTTCCAGCATGTGTAAAGACCATCCATCCTATAATTTAATTTTTTAGTATATTACCATATTTTGCTTCAAGGCGCAAGTGTGATATAATAGTTCCCCACAAAGGAGAATCAAATCATGAGAATTTTAGCGATAGATTACGGAGATGTGCGAACCGGACTGGCCGTGTCCGACGCCACAGGCACCATCGCGGGCGAGGCGTGGGTGATTCAGGAGAAAAATCCCGCGGCGTTGGCCGCACTGATCGCGCAAGAGGCATCCGCCCGAGCGGTGCGGCGCATCGTCGTCGGATACCCCAGAAACATGGACGGTACCAGCGGATTCCGTGCACAGAAGAGTGAAGATTTGATGACACTACTAAAGGCCGAATGCGATATAGACGTCATCCCCTGGGATGAGCGCATGACGACCATGAGTGCGAACAGAATCCTGACGGAAGCCGGCAAAAGGGGCAAAAAACGCAAACAAACAGTAGATGCCGTCGCCGCTTCCTTGATTTTGGAGAGTTATTTGCTGTCGTTGTAGGGGCGAACTGTGTTGCCCGTTGATTTGCATGGCACTGCAGACAAATACGGTTCCCCCCACATCTCCGCATTGTTTAGCTATTTTCCACAAAAATTAACGCTTGCGCTTTGTTGATAAATCGCGTATAATGAAATTTACGTCAGCGATTCTTGCATTTTTATCATGTTTCGCGGGGCGAAACGGATTTTTAATATATAATTTTAGGAGGATAAGTAAAATATGCCCGAGTTTCAGAAAGTACTTGCAGCGAACCGAGGAGAGATAGCCATCCGGATTTTCAGGGCCTGCCGTGACCTTGGCCTTTCCACTGTGGCGATGTATTCAAACGAAGATACATTGAACCTGTTCCGGACAGAGGCGGATGAATCATATATGATCGGCGAGAATATGAGCCCGTTGGGGGCTTATCTTGACATCCCGTCTATCATTGACCTGGCTAAAAAGCGCGGCGTCAGTGCCATTCACCCGGGATACGGATTTCTGTCGGAAAACGCCAACTTTGCCAGAGCCTGTGAAAATGCCGGAATCAAATTCATAGGCCCGCCATCGCACATCCTGGAAAAGATGGGCGACAAACTCAACGCCAAAGCCATCGCTAGAGAGTGCGGTGTACCGACAATTCCCGGTACTGAGACTCCGCTGAAAGACGCGGATGAGGCACTGGAGAAAGCGATGGAGTTCGGCTTGCCGATCATGCTGAAGGCAGCCGCCGGCGGCGGCGGAAAAGGCATGAGAAAATGCGAAACCCCGGAAGAAGTCAAACCAGCGTTTGAGCTTGTCTCCAGCGAGGCAAGAAAAGCATTCGGCAGCGGTGATATTTTTATCGAAAAATTCGTGTCAGAGCCGAAACATATCGAAATGCAGATTCTGGCCGATGAACACGGCAACGTGATGCACTTGGGCGAGCGGGATTGCTCTCTCCAGCGCAGATATCAAAAAGTCGTGGAATTCACTCCCGCGTTTTCTGTACCGGAAGAAACGCGCCAGCGGATATACGCCGACGCACTGAAACTCGCCAGAAGCGTCAACTATGTCAACGCCGGAACCATTGAATTCCTGGTGGACGGCAAGACCGGTGAGCACTATTTTATCGAAGTCAATCCGCGTGTTCAGGTGGAGCACACGATAACAGAACTCGTGACCGGTATCGACATTGTGCGGTCACAGATACTGATTGCCCAGGGCTATCCGCTCTCTCACCCGGAAATCGGCCTGACCTCTCAAGAAGACGTCAAACTGAACGGCTTCGCGATACAATGCCGCGTGACGACGGAAGACCCGGCCAACAACTTCGCGCCGGATACAGGGAAAATCACAGCATATCGCTCCGGCGGCGGATTCGGCGTACGTCTTGACGGCGGCAACGCTGTGACGGGGGCCGTCATCTCGCCGTATTATGATTCACTGTTGGTCAAAGTCTGCACATGGGATAACACATTCGCCGGTGTATGCCGCAAAGCTTTGCGGGCGATCAATGAGCTGCGCATTCGCGGTGTGAAGACCAATATCCCGTTTCTGGCAAACATACTGTCGCACCCGGTGTTTAAAGAGGGTGGCTGTGATACGAAATTTATAGATGATACGAAAGAGCTGTACGATTTCGTCACATCCCGCGACAGGGCGACCAAAGCGTTGAAATTTATAGCCAACGTTCAAGTAGCGGATCCTATGGGGGATCGCCCACAGTATAACGACCCGCGCATACCTGCGGTTGAAAATGTCCCCGGCCTGGGGCTGAAGCAAATGCTTGACAAAGACGGCCCAAAAGCCGTGGCTGACTGGGTACTTAAACAGAAAAAGCTGCTGATTACCGACACAACGATGAGAGACGCGCACCAATCGCTGTTCTCCACGCGTATGCGCACCCGCGACATGCTGGACATTGGCGAAGCCACCAGCGATATTCTGGGCGACTGCTTCTCATTAGAAATGTGGGGCGGCGCGACGTTCGATGTTGCGTACAGATTCTTGCACGAAGACCCGTGGGAGCGTGTTGACAAACTGCGGGAAAAAATCCCGAACATCATGTTCCAAATGCTGTTGCGCGGTGCGAACACAGTCGGGTACGAAAATGCACCGGATAACCTTGTCCGCGCTTTTATAGAGGAGGCGTCTAAAACCGGGATTGACGTGTTCCGCGTGTTCGACTCGCTGAACTGGCTGCCGGGAATGGAACTGGCGATTGAAGAAGTCATAAAGCAGAACAAAATCTGTGAAGGCACAATATGCTATACAGGCAATATCTTAGACCCGACAAGGGATAAATATACACTGAAATACTATGTCAACCTCGCCAAAGAACTGGAAAAGCGCGGCTGCCATTTCCTCGGAATCAAAGACATGTCCGGCCTATTGAAACCGTACGCCGCGAAAAAACTGGTGGAAACGCTTAAAGGCGAACTGGGGATACCGATCCATCTGCACTCTCACGACACTTCCGGCAGTCAGATCGCGGCGTACATGCTGGCGGCTGAAGCCGGGGTCGATATCGTCGATACCGCAATGTCCCCGCTTTCGGGACTCACATCGCAGCCAACGATGGGTTCCATCGTCTCGTCCCTGCAACGGACGGAGCGCGATACCGGATTCGACTTAGAGCGGATTCAGCTTTTAGACGACTACTGGGCGGATATCAGGGATCGTTATGAGAAGCTGGACGGCGGGCTTAAATACCCGATGACAGAAATTTACCGTTACGAAATCCCCGGCGGGCAGTACACAAATCTTAAGCCGCAAGTGGAATCTTTAGGACTGGGTAACCGGTTTGAAGAAGTCAAAGAAATGTTCAAAACAGTCAACGAAATGCTGGGTGACATTGTTAAAGTCACGCCATCATCAAAAATGGTCGGCGACTTCGCGATATTCATGGTGCAGAACGACCTGACGCCGCAAAATATCGTCGAACGCGGGGAACACTTGGCATTCCCTGACTCTGTCGTCAGTTACTTCAAAGGCATGATGGGGCAGCCGGAAGGCGGCTTCCCGCCTGCACTGCAGAAAGTCGTACTGAAAGGTGAAACGCCGATCACAGTCCGGCCGGGCGAATTATTGGATCCCGTGGACTTCAAAGCTGGGCTTGAGCATATGAAACAATTCACGCCGAATCCGACAAACCGGGATGTCATTTCCTGGTATCTTTATCCGAAAGTTGTCGAAGAGTACTACAAGCATAACGAAGAATACGGTGCCGTTTCCAGTTTATCCAGCAGCGTGTTCTTCAACGGCATGAACTACGGCGAAACAACGCGGATGGATATAGAGGACGGCAAGACGCTGGTGATAAAATACCTCGGCACTGGGGAGACGAATGACGACGGTACAAGAAACTTCCAGTTCGAGCTGAATGGCATGCGCCGTGAAGTCTCAGTCGCTGATCCGACTGTCGTCTCCACTGTGAAGCAAGCAATTATGGCGGAACCGGAAAACAAAAACCACGTGGGCGCTTCTATCCCGGGCATGGTGTCAAAATTCAACGTAAAACCCGGCGACAAGGTGGCGGAAAATGATGTCCTGGCCGTGGTTGAAGCGATGAAGATGGAGATAAACATCGTCGCGCGCACGTCCGGTATTGTTGACGAAGTGCTCACCGCCGCAGGCCAATCCGTCAAAGCGGGCGAGCTGATGGCAACGATTAAAGCAGGCGCTTGAGTATCGTATTAGGGGTAGACGTCGGCGGATCAACGACTAAGATTGTCGGGTTTGAGAACGGTGAATTATTAGGCACGCTTCAAGTCAGGGCGGCAGATCAAATCACGTCCCTTTACGGAGCCATCGGCAATTATTTGCGCGTTGCCGATGTAAAATTAGTCGATGTATCGAAAATCGCCCTGACCGGTGTCGGCGCATCATTTATTGATGAACCGATATATGGGATCCCGACGACTAAGGTCGATGAGTTTTTGGCCATCGGCCACGGGGCATTGTACTTGACAGGCCTGAAAGAAGCACTTGTCGTGAGCCTGGGCACCGGCACGGCATTCGTTCGTGCCGGGCCGGAAGGGATTGTCCATATCGGCGGCTCTGGCATGGGCGGCGGCACGATTGTTGGGCTGGCCTCTCAAATGCTGAACAAAAGCGACATTGACGCAGTGATCGCGATGGCTGAAAACGGCAGCCTGTCCAACGTTGACCTGTTGGTCAGCGACATCATCGGCAGTGAAATATCATCCCTGCCGCCGGATTTGACTGCCGCGAATTTCGGCAAAATTAAAAGCACAGCGACTGAAGCAGATCTTGCGCAGGGTATACTGAATATGGTATTCCAAACAGCGGGGATGCTTGCTGTCTTCGCCGCTCGGAACGATACGATACGCGACGTGGTGCTTATCGGCACACTGACAACGTTTCCGCAGGCACTGCAAATGCAATCGACATTTAATAAACTGTACGGGCTGAACTTTGTGATCCCGCCCCACGCGGTGTTCGCAACAGCGATCGGTGCGGCACGGGGAAGTGTATAGAGTATCAAGAGGTGCGCGTTGCGCACCTCTTGCCTTTTATTGCCTGAATAGACAATTTTTTCTTTTATCGCCTTTGGGCGATATTTTTCTTTTTCAGGCAAATAATATCAAAAAGCAAATCGAAGGAGGACGCGATGGACGACGAAAAAATCTCAGCCGGGTACTTTAGACAAAAGTTCCCTGAAAATCCTGACGTTGTCTTCAATGAAATCACGATAAAAAACAGTTCATTACGTGTAACGGTCGCGTCAATCGACGGCATGGTCAGCTCTCAATTGATTGACGACTATGTGTTGAAGCCACTGTTTCAAGAGCGTGCCTTGGGCGAGGCAAAGGATGCCCGAGAACTGGTGAGCCTGATGATGCTGGGCGCTGTGTATCACTGCCAGCGGAAAGT
>WQVW01000004.1 GCA_009785655.1 Oscillospiraceae bacterium
TGCCCGATTGTTGACTGCTCTAAAAGCCTGGTCAACGGTCAGTGCGGCGGATCGAAGAATTTTAAGTGCGAAGTCAGCAAAGATAAAGACTGTGCATGGGATAAAATTCATGAACGCCTGGCCGCCCAGGGTCGCGCCGCAGAAATTGTGAATGTACCTGTGCAACTGCGGGATCATTCTAAAGTCAATTTCAAATTTATCAACGATTATGTGAAATCTATCCGTGAAAAACGGTTTGAGGGATATTACGGCGGTATTCACCCGTCCGAATATAAGGAATTGGCGGAGTTTTTCCCGCTGAAACCGTTCCCCGCACCGGATACCGTGGTCATTCCGTTGAGCCAACACGCCGGCGCACCGGCGCAAGCGATCGTTGCAGCGGGCGACACGGTCAAAACCGGTCAAAAAATCGGCGAAGCAGGCGGCTTTATCAGTAGCACGATACACGCTTCCGTCAGCGGAACCGTCACAGCGGTGGAAGAACGCCGTCACCCAACCACTGGTGCGCAAATCATGTCGGTCGTGATTAAATCGGACGGCAAAAATGAGTTGCACGAATCTGTAAAGCCAGTACAGAACTGGGAAAGTCTTTCGGTCGATGAAATCGCCGACATTGTGCGCGAAAAAGGCATCGTCGGCATGGGCGGCGCCGGATTCCCGACGTCTGTAAAACTGAAGTCACCAAAGCCAATCGACACAGTCCTATTAAACGGCTGTGAGTGCGAACCGCTGTTAACATGTGATCACCGTGTGATGCTTGAATTCGCCGATGACGTAATCTTCGGCCTGAAAGTCCTGATTAAAACGACCGGTGCCGCGAAGGGCATGATCGTCATCGAGGACAATAAACATGACGCGATTGAACTTTTGGAAGCAAAAACTGCCGATATCCCGAATATTGAAATCGTCGTCGCGAAGACAAAATATCCGCAAGGCGCGGAAAAAATGCTGATTAAACGCGCATTAGGCAAATCCGTCCCAAGCGGCGCGCTTCCGCTTGACGTTGGCGTTGTCGTCAGCAACGTCAGCACAGTCAAAGCCGTATCAGATGCAATCCAAAAAGGTATGCCGCTGATCGAACGTGCGGTCACAGTCACAGGCCCGTATATTAAGAACCCCGGTAACTATATGGTAAAAGTCGGCACGCCTGTGCAGTCCCTGATCGACCACTGCGGCGGCTTGACGACTGATGACGTCACTGTGAAACTCGGCGGCCCGATGATGGGATTTGAAATCGAGCATTTTGACGTGCCGATGATCAAAGGCACCAACGGCATCATCGCCATTGAGCCGGATGTGTCAGAAGCGTCTGACTGCATCAAGTGCGGCAGATGCGCCGATGTCTGCCCGATGGAACTCTTGCCGCTGTATTATCCAAAACTCGCTATAGCGCAAGACTGGAACGGCGCGAATGACAAAAGCGTACGCGACTGCATGGAATGCGGCTGCTGCGAGTTCATATGTTCGAGCAAAATACCGCTCAGATATTCAATAAAGCAATGCAAAAAAGGCGTTATGGAGCAAGCGCAAAAGGAGGGGAAATAAATGCTTATCACCGTGCTAAAACCAAAAGAGAATATTGAAGCCGTCGCCAAAGGCAAGACATTTTGCATCACATGCGAAGGCTGTAAAGAAGTCCATTTCCCCGAAGTTGAAGCCATTGAGCTTGTGAAAGAACTCAACCCAACCGGTAATGTCATCACCGAATATGTCTGCAATCCGGACAACCTGAAAGTGCAGCTTGCGAAACACATGGATAAGCTCACTGCTGCCGATACCGTGCTGGTATTCTCATGCGGTGTTGGGGTGCAGACTGTTTCCGATAATTTCAGGGACAAGAAAGTATATGCCGCGTGCGATACGTATCCGCTGCCCGGCGGACAGGGCGTGACTCCGCTGGAGTTCGACTGTGAACAGTGCGGCGAGTGTTATCTGAACGGCACCGGCGGCATCTGCCCGATTACGGCTTGTTCAAAAAGCCTTGTCAACGGCCAGTGCGGCGGCTGCAAAGACGGCAAATGTGAAGTCGATAAAGAGATGGATTGCGGGTGGGAGCGTATCTATAAGCGGCTTGAAAAGCTTGGCCTTTTAGACGAAATGCGCTATCCGGCAAAACTGCGGAACTTTAATTTGATGTATGAGGAGAATAAATAGATGAAAATATCAGAACTGTTCAAAAAAGGCGAAATGGTAATCACTGCGGAAGTCGGCCCGCCGAAAGGCTGTCACCCCGATCATCTTATACATGAAGCAGATGAGTTTTTGAAAGGCGTCACGGCGATAAACGTAACCGACAGCCAATCATCAAAAATGCGCATGGGTTCGTTGGCAACCTGTAAAGGGCTGAAAGACGCCGGACACGAAGCAATATTCCAGCTGACCTGCCGTGACCGCAACCGTATTGCATTGCAGGCAGATTTATTGAGCGCAGCGTATTTCGGCATCGAAAACCTGCTTCTTTTAACCGGGGATCATCCAAGTGTAGGCGATAACCCGCAGGCAAAGCCGGTGTTCGATCTGGACTCTGTGTCGCTGCTGCACGCTGTCGGCCAGCTTGAAAAAGGCGTTGATCTGGGCGGTAACGAGCTTGAAGGTGCGCCGCCGACGTTCTGCAAAGGTGCCGTTGTCTCTGCTTGCAGCGACTCGGTCGATGTGCAGCTCGCAAAAATGGAGCAAAAAGTCAAAGCCGGGGCGGAATATTTCCAAACTCAGGCTGTGTATGATTCAGAGAAGTTTATAAAATTCATGGAAAGAGCCAAACAGTTCGGCGTACCGGTTATGCTCGGCCTGATTATCCCGAAAAACGCCGGCATGGTCAATTACATGAGCAAAAATGTCCCCGGGATCAGCGTCCCAGAGGCGATTGTTGACGAGCTGAAAGCGGATAAGGAAAGAACGGCATCCGGGGTCACCGGTGTGGAAATCACGGCGCGCATTATCAAAGAATGCAAAGATTACTGCCAAGGTATACATATCATGGCACTCGGCTGGGAAAAATTCGTGCCGGATGTCCTGAAAATGGCTGGATTAAAGGCGTAGAATAGCAAAATCCCAATAATAAAAGCGCGCCCCTGCACGGTCATTCCGTAGGGGCGCGCTTCGCGCGTCCGTAAAACTTTTCGATTTTTAAAAGTCTACTTAAAATCCTTATACATCAAACTCGGCTGAATGTCAGTATTGTTTTGATACTTCCCGCTCTTGTACTCAAAAAAATCCCCGCCGATTTCGTGGTAGTATATCTGACATATTTCAATGCCGGGATAGATTTTTACAGGCTGGACACACTGAATCTCCAGCGTCCAATACCCAGAAAACCCGATATCACCGAACCCCGCGGTCACATGGACATACACACCCAATCTGCCAATGGATGATCTGCCCTCCAGCATAGGGACATAATGCTTTGTTGACGTATGCTCCAGCGTGCGACCCAGATATAATCTGCCTGGTTGTAACACAAGTCCCTCTTCCGGTATGATGATTTTTTCCGTGTTCAACGGTTTCTTCATGTCCAGGACATCATCTGTATATACCATGAGTTCGTTATGCAATCTCAGGTTACAACTGTTTGGATTGATCAGTTTTTCATCAAACGGTTCAATGCTGATTTTCCCCGCTGCCACCTGTTTTTTTATCTCTAATCCCGATAAGATCAAGTTTTCCACCCCTCTATAATAATGAAGGTAATGTACCATACTGGTAACGAAAAATCAAGTTTACATTTTTGCAAGGATTGTGGTAAAAACTTTCATTCCAGATGTCGAAAAATATGTTTGACAAATCCATGCTTATGCATTATAATGACGCAAGCTGTTATGGCTTTGGCGTTGCGGGCGTTAGTCTGCGGCGTTTCTGTCAAAAGGGATAATGTTCAAAATCCCCAAAAACAGCGAATCGCAAGTCTTTATTTTTGTAATTGCAACTAAAACGCATATCTTAGGAGGATTTTGTATCATGAAAAAGAAACTTTTACTAGCGTTCGCAATTGTGCTTTCCGTTGTGTTTGTCCTTGTTGCTTGCAATGATGACTCCGGCACCGGTGGCAACAATCAACCCGCCGCCACTGAACCTGCGGCGACTGAGCCTACCGCACAAAACGGCGATGACAATGGCGATGACAATCAAGCAGACGCCAGCGAATGGATCATGGCTCCGACGACCCGCTTGATTATGGCAACCGGTAGCACAGCCGGCGTATACTACCCTCTTGGCGGTGGTATGGCCGGAGTTATCAGTAACAGAACCAATCTGCAAATCACAGCAAACGCGTCCGGCGCGTCCATTGACAATCTCCGCCAGCTGTTTTTAGGTGATGCGCACATTGCGCTCGCACAGAACGATGTGATGTACTATGCTTTCAGCGGTACAAGCATCTGGGAAGATGATATTCCGATTCCGAACCTTGCCACACTGATGACCCTTTACCCTGAAACAATACAAATCGTTGTATTGGCAGATTCCGGCCTTTACAGTGTTGAAGATCTCATCGGCCAGCGCGTTTCGATAGGTGCTATCGGCTCTGGTGTTGAGGCGAACGCACTGCAGATATTGGCTGCATATGGCATTACAAGAGATGATTTTACTGTTGTGCAACAAAACTTTGGCGATTCAGCCGACTCCATGCGTGATGGTTTGCTGGATGCTTTCTTCGTCACATCCGGTACACCGACCGCCGCCATCATGGACTTAGGCATGGCGCGCGACTTGCGTATCCTTTCACTCTCTGAAAGTGCGATGGCTTCGTTGCAAGCGGACTATCCGTTCTATGTCCCTGTTACAATCACCTCGGACGACTATGGCTTTATTAATGCACCTGTTTACACATTGGCAGTATTGGCCACGCTTGTCACCACAACTGATCTTGATGAGCAAGTGGCTTACGACATAGTCAGAGCTGTTATTGAGGGTCGTGCAGACGTTGAAGCGGCTCATGCCCGCGGCAGACACATCAGTCCTGAAAACTCTGTATACGGCATCAGCGTACCTTTGCATCCCGGTGCAGCCAGATACTTCCGGGAGCGCGGAGTTTATTAAACAACAGTGAGGCGTAAATGCTTCATCGTGGCGGGTGCGGCCATAATCGCACTCGCCACGGTTGCTTTGTTTTCGGTATCTATCCGACCCTCATTTTTGGTGCTTACCAATGATCATAGTGGTGAAACGCTGCTCAGAACCCGCTTGAATGAGGGCGAGACATTCACGGTCAGCTTTATTCATTCAGTCAACATCAGTCCTGTATCGGACATCTTTCAAATCCAGGACGGACAGATTGTCCTGACCGCTTCTGAATTTGAAACTTTCGGTGCAGGCATGACAACAGCGCTTGAACCAGGGCAGACTTTGATCCGCTTGCCGGAAGGCGGTATGCGCATTGACGGCTTCGATCGCGTGATGAGCGGTCTGCGCTATATGATTGGACACACTACCGAACATACATTGCATATTGGATCACGGCAAATACCGCTTACAACCCTTGACGCGCCGGGTCAGCCGGTGCTGTTTGAATTTATACGGCTTAACATTTGGCAAAAATTCATTAATAATTGACAACTGTACAATTGTCAAAGGAGGAACTATCCCATGGCGGATGAAGAAAAAGAAGAACAGGAGAGCCTCAACGATTCAGTGCAGGTCAGTGAACAAGTCAGTGACGAAGAATTGGCACACATTATGGCGCAATATGACAAGGGATCCAGCACGCGTCACTTCCATGGTGTGCCCAAAGTTGTCATGCGCTGGCTCTGTATCGCTTTCACGGTTTTCGTGCTTGCAATCAACTTGGGGGCTGTCTACATTCCTTTTACAGGTATCAATATTTTCAGGCTAATGCTGCCACCGCAAGTTCACCGCGCCTCATTCGTGGGGCTTGTTGTTCTCTATAGCTTTCTTTTATACCCGGCAAATAGAAAAAACAATGTCAAAGTCAACTACATACCTTGGTACGACTTCGCTTTTGCCGTAATTGGGCTTGCGGCATTCTTCTATTACGCACTAAGATTTGAAACCATTGCCCTGCAGCGGATGATGTTCACACAGATGGACTTTATCGTGGCTGTCATCGGCATCGCCATACTCTTTATCGCGTGTTATCGTATACTGGGACTGCCGCTGCTATGTGTCGTTGGTACATTTCTCGCGTACGCTTATTTTGGCAGATGGATCCCCGGCCGGTTCGGCCACGCAGGATATCGTGTGCATCGTATTTTCACCTTCCTCTTTTATACGGATGAAGGCGTTATCGGCACACCGATTGGCGTGGCATCCTCTTTCATTTTCATGTTTATGTTATTCGGTGCATTTTTGCAGAAAACCGGTATTGGCCTGTTCTTTATCGACATCGCCAATGCCATCGCCGGACGCGCCACAGGCGGCCCCGCCAAAGTGGCCGTTATCGCCTCCGCTTTGGAAGGGATGGTTTCCGGCAGCTCGGTCGCTAATACCGTTTCGTCTGGTTCGTTTACCATTCCGCTGATGAAGCGCTTGGGTTACGACAAAGACTTCGCCGGCGCGGTGGAAGCCGCGGCATCCACCGGTGGGCAGATCATGCCGCCTACGATGGGCGCGGCTGCCTTCTTGATGGCAGAGATCACCGGTATCCCCTTTTCTCAAATCGCGCTGGCGGCACTGATTCCGGCAATACTGTACTTCTCCTGCGTCTTTGCCTCGATACACTTCCAGGCAAAGAAAATCGGCCTGAGACCGATGCCGCCGGATGAGATTCCTAAATTCTTGCCGCTGATGTTGAAAAAAGGCCACATGCTGCTGGGACTTGTTGCGATTGCATTCTTTTTGTTCCTTGGCTATACGCCAACCCGTGCTGCACTGTTCGCCACACTTGTTTCCATCGGATTGAGCATGATCCGCAAAGATACGCGCATGACACCGAGAGCGTTTTTTGACGCACTTGAACTTGCCGCAAAAAACACGATCAGTATCGGCGTCGCGTGTGCCATGGCCGGTATGATTGTTGGTGTGGTTGTGCTGACAGGTTTGGGACTCACGTTTGCAAACTCTATGATCAGCCTGGCGGAAGGCATTAATAGCGAGACATTCCGTCTGTTCGCAGTACTCTTCTTCTCTATGATCTCCTCACTTGTATTGGGTTTGGGGGTGCCAACCACAGCGAAATATGTCATTCTAGCCACCGTCACGGCACCTATTCTGGTTCGGCTGGGCGTCCCGCTGATTGCCGCACACTTGTTTGTGCTGTTTTTTGGGACTGATGCAGATATTACGCCGCCTGTCGGACTCGCCTCTTACGCCGCATCGGCAATTTCACGTGGCAATCCACTCAGAACCAGTGTTATCGCTACAAAACTGGCTGCCGCGGGGTATATCATTCCTTATTTCTTCGCATTTAACCCCGCGATGCTATTTGTTGATGCCACCCCCTTAAGGATTGTGCAACTCACAATCTTTGGATTTATTGGCATTGTCGCTGTAGCCGCAGGACTTTCCGGATATTTCTTCGGTCCTATGCGCATATATGAACGCATCCTCGCCTTCCCTGCCGGGTTGCTTCTCATCGATCCGGGACTTATAACCAAAGTGATTGGTATCGCAATACTGGCCGCAATCATTGTGATGCAGATACTACGCCGCCGCCACAACAAAAACAGTGGCTCCGGTCCGCTTGCGGCATGATACAAAATTAGAATAATAGTGAAAAAAGTATCTCACGACTTGATTGGCGTGAGATACTTTTTTATTCATCGCGCAATTTTCGCAAAAAGTGCTTTGCCAATTTGATATGGTTGTGGTATAATGCGCGTAATGATGATTCAAAAAAAATTAATAATCAGGAGGTTATTATGGGAGTAAAAGGTTATTTAGGAAAGTACGTCGTCATTGATCTTGCCACGCAAAAACATGAGGTGCGCGAGTTTGAGAAAGACGTGCTGAAAAACTTTGTGGGAGGACCGGCGCTTGGTGCAAAAATTCTGTACGATTTGATGCCGGCCAAAACACCGTGGGACGCACCTGAAAGCGTCATCGGCTTTGTATCCAGCCCATCAAACGGAACAGGCCCACTGTTAGGTGCACGCTATACAGTGGTCAGCAAATCCCCTGTCACAGGAATGTGGAACGATGCAAACAGCGGCGGCAACTTTGGGCCGTTACTGCGCAAGTCAGGATACGACGCTGTGTTTATCAAAGGGATTTCTGCGAAACCTGTGTACGTTTTCATTGATGACGGCGAAATCTCGTTCCATGACGCATCAAAGGTATGGGGCATGAAGACAGAAGAGACCGAACACGCGATCCAAAAAGAACTCGGCGACAACAAAGTCGGTATCGCGCTGATTGGCCCGGCCGGAGAGCGCAAGTCGCTGATGGCCGCGGTGATGAATGACACGCACCGTGCAGCGGGCAGGGGCGGTTCTGGTGCTGTGATGGGCAGCAAAAACTTAAAAGCATTGGTATGCCGCGGCAGTGCCACAGTTGAAGCTGCCAACAAAGACGATGTCATCGCGCTGAATAAAGAAATCGCCGAATGGGCAAAAAGCGGCCCGTTGGCTGATACGATGTATCCGATGTTCTTTAACCACGGCACCGGCGGTACATATGAGAGTGCGGTGCTGGGCAGTGATGCCGGCATCAAAAACTGGGGCGGCGTCCCGGCGGATCTCACCGAAGCCGAAATAAAAGCAGTTTCCGGCCCTGTGATGGATGAACGCTGGAAAAAGAAAAAATATGCTTGTAACTCTTGCTCTCTCGGTTGCGGTGCACTGTATGAAATCAAAGACGGCAAATATCCGATTAAAGAAACAGGCCGTCCTGAATATGAAAACATGGCCGCGTTCGGCTCTACGCTCGGTTCAGGTGACGCGGAAGTCGTCAACTGGCTGAACTTCCTGTGCAACGAATACGGTTATGATACCATTTCGTTCGGTGGTGTAATTGCTTGGGCGATGGAATCCTATGTCAACGGCCTGTTCACACTGGAAGAAACGGGCGGAATCGACCTCACATGGGGCAACGCGGACGCCATTGCCAAAATGGCCGAAGCGATCTGCAAAGCCAATACAGATATGGGCAAAATCCTGAATCTTGGCGCAACAGCTGCGGCGAAACATTATAACCGCGGTGAAGAATACGCAATAACCGCCGGCGGCATTGAGATTCCGCACCATGATCCGCGCAGATCTCCGGGTCTTGCACGGACATATCAATATGATCCGACCCCAGGCAGACACGTCAAAGGCGGCCAAGGCTTCCTTGCAGCAGCATTCCTGCCGCCGGAAGAGAAGTTTGATTACGACCATCCCGGACATGCCGAGCGTGATGTGGAAGGTGTTGCCGAGGTCGAAATGGCGAATAACGGCGGGTTCTGTGAATTCGCAGGCATTGCTATACCGCCGGGCGTTAAGTCTAAGCTCTTATCCGCTGTCACCGGTGTGGACTACACGGGTGACTTCGGACTTCAAACTGGCATGCGTTCATACACGATGCGCCATGCGTTTAACCTGCGCGAAGGTATGAAACGTGAAGACAACACGATCTCTGGTCGCATTGTCGGCAAACCGGCAATGAAATCCGGCCCGAACGAAGGTGTCAGCATTGATAACGAAAAACTGGCTGATAAGTTCTTTGCCAAAATGGGCTGGGATGTGAAAACAATGGTTCCGTCGAAGAAAGTCCTCGAAGATTTGGGCGGAATGGAGACTGTGATTAAAGACCTGCACGGAGGTTAAGTAAAAATGCTTACGGTTGATGTGAAATTTGTCGCGAACGAGCTGACGCCCGGCCTTGAAAACGGAGAATATACAGTGGAAGACGGTGCATCCGTTCGGGAGATTATCGCTGTGTGCGAAAATCAGTACGGCGTTGTGATTCCTTCTGATAACTTCAAGATGATGTATCCCCTTTTCAACGGGAAGCCCATCACGCTTGACGGGAAAGTCACAGTGGACGGCACATTGCACATCTGCCGTGTGGTCATGGGCGGCTGATTATGGATGAAAGATTTTCACGGCAAATTGCCTTTCGGGGCATCGGTGAAGATGGCCATCACAAACTCAACACTGCCCGCATCGCGATTGTCGGCGTCGGTGCTTTAGGCACGGTTGCCGCTGACAGGCTCTGCCGCGCTGGGATAGGCTATCTGCGCCTGATTGATCCTGATGTCGTGGAGCTGTCAAATCTTCAGCGCCAAATGCTGTACACGGAAGCCGACATAGGTAAATCCAAAGCCGCAACAGCACAGAAACATTTGCAGGCAATAAACTCAGAGATCACAATAGACGCACTGCAAACGCGGATAGAATCCGCCGATGACTCGGTGATGCAAGGTGTGGATATCATCATCGACTGCACCGACAACGCCAGGGTGCGCTATCTGATTAACGAGAGTTGCCATAAATCAGGCATCCCGTGGATTCACGGCGCAGCAGCAGGCTCTACCGGCGTAGTGTGTGCGATGGTAAAAGGCCGCGCATGTTTCAGATGCCTGTACGCCGACGCGGAGGGCAAAGGCGACACCGCTGCGACATTGGGAATGCTAAGCACGCTCACGTCAGTTGTCGGCTCCCTTGAAGCCAACGAAGCGATGAAAGTGCTTGTCGGCGCCCCAACAGCGGGCCTGATGATGTTCGATATCTGGAGCGGTACATTCGAGTACATCGAAACATCCCCCGACCCAGATTGCCCAGTGTGCGGCGTGTAGGGGCTGCACTCTGCCACCCACTTCCGAAAAACAAAAAAAGGCTGTCTTCTGTTTTTGAAGACAGCCTTTTTTATTTGTTTATGTCGTATACAGCGAATAGAAAGTCTTAAACGTCTTTTCCATCCCTTCTGAGAACGGTGTGTATTTGAAGTCGAGGGTTTCGGTGATCTTGCGCCCGTTGTAGACGGCGTCTTCGGTCAGCGGAAATGGAAATGGGATTTGCTTTTCCGCCGCTTCTTGCGCTGTGAATTCCCGCGTTTCAAACGGGCCGCTGTTGTAGCGTTCAAAATCTGCTAATAGCTGCTGATACGTTACCGATTCAGTTCCGGCTAAGTTGAATATTTCATTATAAGCACGAGAGTCCCCTATACATGCCATCAGCGCGTCTGCAACGTCAAGGACATAGACAAAGTTGAATCTCGCTGTCGCGTCTGCCGGAATGGGGACAACGTGTTTCCTTGCAATCAGCTGAATGTAAAACGACTCACGCGGTGCGTAATTGAACGGCCCATAGATGAACGCCGGGCGGAGTATCGTATACTTTATGCCCGCCTTTTCACAGTTTTCAATAAGCTCTCGCTCCAGCTGGATTTTCGCACGCGAACTCTCAATCTCTGACGGGCTTCCATCGTCTTTGGACACGTTAATCACCGGCGAAATCTCTGACGGGGTCGTGACACCCGGGGCATAGACACTGGCAGTACTAAAAAAGATATATTGCTTTATCCTGCCGCCGAGCGCGTCAATCACCGGTTTGATTTCACCCGGACTATGCGCACAGAAATCAATCAGCGCGTCATATGTGATATCGGGCACCAGCCGCGCAATCATTCGTGGGCTGCGTCTATTGCATTTGTATTGCGTCACATGCGCTAACTCCATTGGGAAGTTGCCCCTATTGACCACGTGCAGGTTATATTCACCGCTTTTTGATGCTTGAATACAAAAAACTCTGCCTGCAAAAACACTTCCGCCAATCACAAGAACGTTTTTCATCATAATACCCTCAAAAGTCACGGGCGGCCAAAGGCCGCCCCTACGGATATTTTCCACCCGCAGGGGCGCGCTTGACACGTCCGTGGATGTGTTGTTACTTGCTGTAGTTTTCGCGGGAGCGGATGTAAAGCTCTTCCCGATAAGCGGGTGTCAGCACCTGTCCGCCGTAATAGTTCAGGATCGACGGCTTACCGGGCTGGCAGAATTTATCCGCATATTCCCGCGCCAGTCTGCGTTGATCCGCCTCTGATGTCGTGGCGGGGTCAAACTGCTCCGGAATAACACCGATGATCATTTGGTCGCCATACAGCTCATACATTTTATGTGTATCATTCATCGCTTGCGGGCACCAGAAATCCCATCCAGCGGCGATGATATTCGGCACTTGCTTTAACGCCATGCCACAGCTGTGCAGCTCACAATACTTGCCTTTAGAGTGAAGGAAATCGGTAATCTTTCTCATGTAAGGCACAATCATCTCCTCAGCGACTGCCGGTGAGAAAAACGTCTCTTTCTGCGATCCCCAGTCATCATGGAAGCAGAAGCAATTGATCGCTGGGAAATAGGTGATATATTTGTCAAATATTTTGATGTAAAGATCGCTGATCTTGTCAAACAAATCTTTCACCGCCGGTTTTTGATCCTCATCAACCATCGCCATAATCGCACCCTCAAAGTCCATGAAGGAGATCAGCCGCTCATACAACCCGGTTTGGAACCAAGTGATATTGAACGCATCATCTTTCAAGAACGTGCCGTTGTTTCTTTTGGCTGCACCTTCCCAATCCCACGAGTCGATATCAGGCCAGACAAGTTTGTCATACCACTCGTTCGCGTCTTCCATAAACGGCTCACCCGGGCGAACCATGGAGCCTGTGGCCATCGGGATGTACTCCCACTCAATGCCGAACATGTCCGGACCGCCGCCATCGATCGGAATCATCATTTCCGATTCAATGACGAACGCGCGCGCGACGTTATCAGGCAAAAGTTTCGGCGTAAATATGCGCCCTTCAGCAAGGCTGATGACCTGCCAGATCGGCTCACGCCGCATCAGTGCGAGATAGCCTTCTTTCGCCGGCACAGGATAGTCGAAAATTTGCAAGCTGGGTACGTAGGGGGATCCCATGGTTTCCCCCACTACTTTCAATTCTTTTGGGTCAAATTTCGGTACCATAGTATTGCGTTCCTCCGTTAATTTATATCGTCCCGCGCCCCGCAAACAGCCCAACACACCAACAGTCACCCGCCGCGATTGCCGGCTGGTTCGCGGAACTGCGAAACATGATTATATTTACTTACTGTAATTCATGCGGGATTGCTTATACATTTCTTCCCGGTATGGCCGCGTGAGCACGGACGAGCCGTAATAGTTGAAATACGACGGTTTTTTCGGGTCACAGAACTTGTTTACATACTCTTGCGCGGCACGACGTTGCTCTTCTTCCGACTTTTCGGCAGGGTCATACAAGTCCGGTGTAACGCCGATGACCATTTGGTCTCCGTACAGTTCGTAGATCTTATGCGTATCGTTCATCAGCTGCCCGCTCCAAGAATCCCATCCGGCGGCGATGATGTTCGGCACTTGCTTGAGAAGCTGTCCGCAACTGTGCAGATCGGCAAACTTGCCCCTTGAATGGATATAATCCGTGACCTTTTTCATGTAGGGCACGATCATCTCTTCAGCGACTGCCGGCGAGAAAAATGTCTCTTTCTGTGAGCCCCAGTCATCGTGAATGCAGAAACCGTCTATTTCAGGGAAATATGTAAGATATTTGTCTATAATCTTGATGTATAGGTCAGACAGTTTTTCAAAAAATGCCTTCACCGCGTCTTGCTGGTCTTCATCGAACAATGCCATAATCGCGCCTTCAAAATCCATGAAAGAAATAAGCCGTTCATACCAGCCGTTCATAATCCAGCAGACAATATATTTATCCGCATTGGCGGTAAGGAATTCTTTGTTCACCCTTGCGGCCGCTTCCCAATCCCAGGAATCAATATCCGGCCAAACTACTTTGTCTGCGATCTCGTTCGCGTCCTCAATAAACGGCTTGCCCGGGCGAACCATCGAGCCGCCAGCCTGCTCCACGTATTCCCACTCAATTCCGAATATGTCTTTGCCGCCGCCTTGGCCAAGTGTCATGCCGCTGCCGTCCACGACAAAGGCCCTCGCGACGTTGTCGGGGTGTACTTTCGGGCAGAACATCGCTTGCTCAGTGCCTGTCATCTGCCAGACCGCTTCACCTTTAAACAGCGAAATAAACGCCTCTTTCGGTGTCATCGGGGTGTCGTAAACAGGAATCGGATCCGGGTTGATAAAGTTTCCTGGAATCTCACCGACTACAGTCAGTTCTTTTGGGTCAAATGCTGGTACTGCCATGTTTCATTTCCCTCCCTGATCATTATTGATAAGATTTGCTACAATTATACAGGGTATTGTCCAGATGGTCAATCCCTCAAAAACACCAAAGATGCTAAAAACATCCGCAACCTTAATAAGCCCAGCTGTTTAAGTATTTTTCCTGTTCTGAAGTCAGCTTATCAATTGAAAGTCCGCAAGCCTGCAGCTTTTTCCAAGCCACCTCAAAATCAATCGCTTCCGGCACTGGGACAACGCCGGGTTTCATGCGCGCATGATTCTCTGCCAAAAACTTCGCTGAAAGGGCTTGAATCGCGAAACTCATGTCCATAATCTCAACCGGATGCCCATCTCCGGAAGCCAAGTTGACCAATCTTCCCTCCGCTAGGACAAAGATTGTTTTGCCGCTATCCAGCGTATAGCCTGCGATATTCGGCTTCTCTTCACGCTTCGGTGCGTTTTGATCAAGCCAATCGATATCGACTTCAACATTGAAATGTCCCGCGTTACAGAGTATCGCGCCGTCTTTCATCTTATCAAAATGCCGCTTTGTGATAACGCCCGCGCACCCAGTCGCCGTGATGAATAGATCCCCCTGACTGGCCGCTTCATCCATTGTCATGACTTCAAACCCATCCATCAATGCTTCTAATGCCTTGACCGGATCAATTTCGGTAACGCAAATCCGCGCGCCGAAGCCTTTGGCCCGCATCGCGATGCCTTTGCCGCACCAGCCATATCCGGCAATGACGACATTTTTCCCGGCGACGATGAGATTCGTTGTTCTATTAATCCCATCCCACACCGACTGACCAGTTCCATATCTGTTGTCAAACAGATATTTGCACTGCGCATCGTTGACTGCAATCATCGGAAATTTCAATGACTGATCCGCCGCCATGGAGTGTAAGCGTTTTATACCGGTGGTGGTCTCCTCACATCCGCCGTACACATCTGGAATCAGATGCTGCAGCTTTGTGTGCATGATGTTCACCAGGTCTCCCCCATCGTCGATGATGATATTCGGACCGATTGCCAACGCCGCAGTCAAATGCCGATGATATTCAGCTTCCGTTGCACCATGCCAGGCGTATACCGCCATGCCGCCCGCAGCAAGTGCGGCAGCCACATCATCCTGCGTTGAAAGCGGATTGCAGCCGGTGGCGTGCATTTCTGCCCCGCCAGCTGCCAATACACGGCATAGACAGGCCGTTTTGGCCTCCATATGCACTGACAATGTGATTTTCATGCCCTCAAACGGCTTGGACTTCTCAAAATCAGACTTAATCGCGTTCAGCAGCGGCATATTCCGCCATGCCCACGCTATCTTTTGCTCACCCGACGGCGCCAGTGATAAATCTCGCACTTCACTCATCTTGTGCCAATCCTTTCGCATATCTTATTGACTTCATAAACCACGCGCTCACTGTCGATATTGGCAAACACTCTGTTTTCCATCAAGATTTTGCCGCCAACAATAACCGTCTCCACCTCACTGCCGGATGCTGAATATGCTATCGCCGCAATGGGATCGTTCACAGGCTGCATGTTCGGACAGTCCAGGTTGAGTATCACAAGATCCGCCAAATACCCCGGCTTGATCTCACCGAGATTATCAATGCCCATCGCCGCCGCCCCGTACTTAGTGGCAATATCAAACCCTTCCCGCGCGGTGACAGCTTGTGCGTTATGATTCACGCCCTTGTGTATCAACGTCAACATCGATAAATCCTTGAACATGTTCAACGAATTGTTAGACGCGGCACCGTCAGTACCAAGCGCAACTTTCACACCGGCATTTAACAGCTTCATGACCGGTGCGACACCGTTCGCAAGCTTCAGATTACTGACCGGATTCGTCACCACATGCACGCCGCGGTTTGTAAGGATTTCAATATCGCTGTCAGTGAGATGCACACAATGGGCGGCGACAGTTGTGTCGGTGAGCAGGCCGTTCCTATCAAAGAGTTCCGTGGGTGTACATCCGTATCTCTCGCGGATTGTCTCATTTTCTGCCAGACTCTCTGATAAATGCGTGTTAATCGGCAAGTTCAATCGCTTGGCCTCGGCGGCAATCTCACGCTGATACCCTTCATCACAGGTATACGGCGCGTGCGGAGCTAGCATGAAACTGATGTTATCGCGGCCTTTCCATTTTTCGATTTCTTCCAGTGCCGTCCGCAGCCGCCATTCTCCGGCTTCGGGGTCGTCCGCACCGCCCAACAGGCCGCGCGTCTGGACAGTGCGTATCCCCGTCTCCTCCGCCGCGCGAGAACCTTCTTCGGGGTGATACATATCAATAAACGATGTGGTACCGCTGCTCAACATTTCCATGATTGCCAGCATCGTACCCCAATAGCTGTCTTCCGATGCCAGTTTTTCTTCCAATGGAAAGATACGACCGAACAGCCAGTCGTTGAACAGCAAATCATCCGCACAGTTGCGGAAAATCGTCATCGGCGCGTGCGTATGCGCGTTGACTAAGCCTGGGATCAGCAGTTTCCCCGCGCCGTCGATCGTCTTATCGGCACAAAATCCGACAGGTTCATCTGACACAGCGGCTATTACTCCGCCGCTTATGTATACGGAGCATGTCTCAACGCCATTGGGCAACACGGTTTGTATATTTTTGATTAGTATATTCATTGCAACATCCCTTTAGAAAAGTAAGTATATTCCAATCCGGTTATGGGAACAATTTCATAAAATAATTATCCGGGAGCGTGATCTTATGGTAAAGGGCATCACCCGCCGCGTCATTGTGATAAAATCCCCAGACCGCAAGCTTTTTGAGGAGGCAATATTCATCGTCAGGGACGACGCGCTGACAGAGCCTGGTGTCACGCCGGATGATATCATCAAAGAAGCACAGACCGTTGCGGATAGCTATATTCGCAACAATCTTAAACCAAAACGCCTAAAGCTCCCACCCTCATTATTTGTACTTCTGGGCGCCGGGATTACCGGGGCAATATGGCTGCTTGCGTGGATGTTTTGGTAGGATTGGGTCAAAACACCCGCCGACTGCGGTCGGCACCCTCTTTACTAAAGAGGACTAAGAAAATATGTCCTCATCCCCTGCCCTCTTTTGTAAAGATGATGCCTCCGCAGGGGCGGGTGTTTTGTAGTGGGACGACCCTATATGCCTCCGCCCCAAATTCCGGATGCATCCGCCGCTTTTAGGCTTTCGTCTACATCACCCAGCAGATTGATATGCCCCATTTTTCGGCCGTCTTTCGCCTCCGCTTTGCCGTACAGATGCAGTTTCCCTCTCGGCAACAGCGGCATATATGGCACTAAATTGTCCGGTTGCTTTTGATCCATGTGATCGCCCAAAATATTCATCATCACCACAGGTGTGTGTTGCCGGGGATCCCCCAGCGGCAAGCCGCAGATTGCCCTGACATGCTGCTCGAACTGGCTTGTTTCACAAGCATCCATCGTATAATGTCCTGAATTATGCGGGCGCGGCGAAAACTCGTTGATGTAGATTTCATCGCCGACAACAAACATTTCTATACCCATCACACCGATGCTGTCTAGACTCTCGGCCATCTTGCGGGCGTATTCTATTGCACGTGCTTCCAGGTCTTTAGATATTCGTGCCGGTACTGCGCTCTGGATCAAAATATTGTCGCCGGGCTGATGCCTGTTCTCCGCCACAGGGAATACGGACGTCTCCCCTGTGGTGCTGCGTGCGATGATGACCGATATCTCTTTGGTAAATGGCATGAAACGTTCCAGAATGCACTCATACTTAGACGCAATCTCTTCAGCTTTTGCCATATCTGCTTCAGATTTAATCACTGCTTGTCCTTTTCCGTCATAGCCCCCTGTTGTTGTTTTCAACACACTTGGAAAAAACACTTTTTCACGGAACGTCTCCACGCTGTCGATCAAGTAGAAATCCGCAACGGGAATCCCCATGTCTCGTAGTGCTGATTTTTCCCTGAATCGATTCTGCTTTGTTTTCAGGATATTGCTGCCCTGCGGAAGATAGGCGTGTTTCTCTAGATAAGCCAACGCATCATAATCGATATTCTCGAACTCGAATGTGATCACATCGCTGATTTCTGCGAGTTTTTTGACGGCATCCATGTCATCATATTTTGCTGTGATCTCAATATCCGCCACTTGTCCACACGGACAGTTCGGTGTGGGATCCAGCACCGCGACGAAGTAGCCCATGGCTTTGGCGGCCAGGCACATCATTCTGCCTAACTGCCCGCCGCCTATGATTCCGATTGTTTTATACGGCATAATTATCTTGTTCATGATTATTCAAGCTCACTTTCCAATACAGATTTTGCTATAGCTGCCCGCCGGGCGTTCAATCGGTCATGGATTGCACTGTCAAAGGCACCTAAAATCTGCGCCGCCAGCAATCCCGCATTTGTTGCCCCAGCAGTGCCGATTGCCATCGTCGCCACCGGCGTGCCACCCGGCATCTGCACGATTGACATCAAGGAGTCAAGACCGTTTAACGCTTTCGACTGCACCGGTACACCGATGACTGGCAGATTTGTCTTTGCCGCAACCATTCCGGGCAGATGCGCTGCACCGCCCGCCCCGGCGATGATCACTTTAATGCCGCGATCTCCCGCCGTCTCGGCGTAGGTGAACATATAGTCCGGTGTGCGGTGTGCCGATACCACTTTTTTCTCATAAGGGATCCCCAGCTCCTCCAATATAGCGCAAGCGTGCTGCATTGTGTCCCAATCAGAGGTGCTGCCCATAATGACTCCAACACGTGTTTCCATGGCCACTCCTTACAATAGTTATTTTAAAATTGTATAAACATACACTGAACATTTTTATTATTTTAGCAAAAAACGGTATGTTTTTCAAGATTTCATTCACATTTAAGCGAATGATAATCTCCAAAAGACTCAGCGAGTTGTGATTTCTCTCTGTAATCGCTGCCTTTGGGGCGTCTTCAACACGTGTTAAATAACACGCTCCCCAGCCTAGAATCCGGACGCCCGGTATTGACAATAATGCGCTACATACGTTATAATTACCCAGCCATGCCCACGTACCTCACCAGGATAGAGGGTCCGCCTCCTAAGCGGGATGTAGTGAGTTCGAGTCTCGCCGTGGGTGCCAACGGAAGCCTTGCTATTGCAGGGTTTTTCGTTTTTTTGCAGTCCATCCAACTTTTTTATTCTTTGTGGCTGCCACAGTATTTTTGCTTTTTCCTGAAGCCTTGTGGGGGTGGATTTAACGCTGTCACATGATTTTGCCCCCGTTTTTCTCGTGTCTGCTAACAGCCTGCCACAGTGCTTTTGTCAAAGCCATTTTCTCATTCAGTTTTTATTAGCAGATTCTTCAACTCGCCTAGCAGCTCAGGATTGTCCGCGAGCATCGCCATGATCTGCTTTGCGTCCGGCTCAGACGAACCTTTCTCGGTCTGATAAAACATCTCGTCGAATTTCTGAGCGTTTATCTTAAGCACTTGACTAAACTCTCGTAATTATGATATACTAATACACATAATAACGATAGAGGCGGTGCGAATTATGCCTAACATCAGGCCAATATCCGATTTAAGAAATAACTCCAACGAAATAAGCGAATTTTGTCGATCTTCCCGTGAGCCGGTGTTTATCACTAAGAATGGCGTAGGTGACATGGTGGTGCTAAGTCTTGAGACTTACGAGCGTCAGCAAGCGCAGCTTGAGCTTTATGTCAAGCTCGCCGAGGCTGAAGTGGAAATTGCTTCGGGTTCTGAAAGCGTGGACTTTTTTGAGTTCGCTAAAAAGCTAAGGGACGATGTTCATGGAACAGTATAGTGTAAAGATATTCCCAACCGCGCAGAACGATTTGCGTGATATTGTTGATTATCTTAACTCCCTTTCCTCCGATGTGGCAATAAAGTATTATGATTTAATCATAGAGAAAGTCGGAACACTAACGACTATGCCAGAACGCTGTCCTTTAGCAAAGGATACGCAGCTTCGGTTGCGTGGTTATAGGACGCTGTTGATTAATAACTATATCGTTTTCTATATCATCAACAGAAAAACCGTTGAAATTCGCAGGATACTGTTCTCAAAGCGTCAATACGAAAGTCTGTTATAAGCGATAATGAAATAAATTAACTACAACTCACGCCACAGGAAACTGTGGCGTTTTTTCGTGCGCAATGACTGGGAGGTTGAAAAACATAAACAATTACTTGAGAATTATGGTGGATTTTAGTATACTTTATTACATCACCATCCACGTGAGTGTAATATAACTCCTAAAAAACATACTCACATGCTTATCAGGCCATTCAAAGAGCTGCGCAAAGGTTCGTTGATAACAACCAATTGACTGGTATTTTTCATTCTGTCAGTAATCCTATTATTGTGGAAGTTAACGGGCATGTGCTTAATGTTGGTGGAAGAGTTATGGATGGGACGTTCCGCATAGGGACTGCCTTTGTGCCTGGGAGGTAGTGTTATAAAATGGATTTTAGTGTGTTTGAAAAAATGGTTATAGATGCCACACTTTGCAAAAGTGCGTCCGAGAAGCCAGATACTTTGGAATTACTTAGAAGTCAATATGCTTCAGCCGATGTATTAAAACGAGAATTTACTGGAGTTGGTTTTTTTACAAATTTTGTTGTAAACGACAAATCGCTCGTGCTTTCTGGTAAAGAAAATTTCGAGCTAGGCTACTTGGGAGAAATAAATGATGTCCAATATGGCGTTGGGTTTGTGCTTTTTGTCAGAGAAGGTTTTATATCTATGCTTGAAGGCTATACGTATGGAGAATCGTGGCCATGTGAGATTGAGTTTTTCAATGTGGCTCCTTGACACCATTTCCGCAATGAAGGAGGGATATAAATGATAGGTGTTGAAATATTTTTTACAGAAGATTCTGACTTGAGTGAATATGAAGCGATTAATAAGGGGTATAGGCTTGATGTTTTTGTAAAAATCCATCAAAATATATACCGTGTATCTGTGTATACCATTCTGAGGTTGCAACAAGATTTTGAAACAGAAGTAATGGAAGATATAGGATTTTATCGTCCAGACCCCAACCTTGTGTTAGTAAAAAATTCAAATAAGGACGAAATTATCCGAACAATAAATTGGCTAGTTAAGCAAGAATATTTTTCGCATTTAAAAAATTCAAGTAGTGTAGACATTAATGAACTTGTAAAGGTTCAATAACTCGCACCTACAACGTGTTCAACCAACTAACGAAGCGAGATCAAATTTACTAGTATCAAACTAGTACCACGACAACCGTATTAAATTTCTCAGGTTTCAAGAGCTAA
>WQVW01000005.1 GCA_009785655.1 Oscillospiraceae bacterium
GCGGCAATCATCGCGACGGTTGCCGGGACGTTCGCCGCTGTTGGGTTCCATCATATGCGCCGGAAATTCCGCACACCGATGATGCAGGTGAACAATATCCCGATGATGAACGCCGATATCGTGACGGGTGTTTCACTGTGCCTGTTGTTTGTGTCGTTGGGCACCGTGCTGCGATTCCGGCTGGGATTTGGCACGCTGTTGATCGCGCATATCACGTTCAATATCCCGTACGTGATCCTATGTATCATGCCGAAACTGCGCCAGCTTGACCGGAATCTGGTAGACGCCGCTTGTGACCTTGGCTGTACATGGATGCAGGCATTCTGGAAAGTGATTATCCCGGAAATCAGGCCGGGGATCATCAACGGACTGATCATCGCCTTTACTCTGTCGATTGACGATTTTGTCATCAGCTACTTCACCGCCGGCGGCAACGTAATGACGCTGCCGATGCAGATATTCGCCATGACGCGCAGACGCGTCAGTCCGGAGATTAACGCGTTGTCCAGTATTTTGTTTATGACGGTGCTCACTTTGCTTGTCATCCTCAATGTCAGAGAGATACGGCATGAGGATAAAATGAAGAAACGCGCCGCTAATTTAAAGGAGGTCAATTAAATGAAAAAAACGATCACTGTAATTGCTGCCCTGTGCCTGATGCTTGCAATCATCGCGGGCTGCGCCAATGGAGACACAACCCCCGATGCCGGGAACGGAACCACCGGTGGCGTCGTCCACGTACACAACTGGGGCGAGTTCATTGACATGGATGTGCTGGATATGTTCTATGAAGAATACGGAATCCGGGTAATTTACAGCACGTTTGAAAGTAACGAGAGATTGTATTCACTGATGAGAATGGGCGGCGCCAGCATTGATGTCATCATTCCGTCTGACTACATGATTGGACGGCTGATTGAAGAAGACATGCTGTATGAACTGGATTTCTCCAACATTCCAAACTTCGACTTGATAGACCCGCGATTCAAGAACCTTGCGTTCGATCCTGACAACAGATTCGCTGTCCCGTACAAAGTTGGCACGGTCGGGCTGATTTACAACTCCGCGATGATCACGGAACCTGTGACAAGCTGGGGCGCGTTGTTTGATCCGCAGTTTGCGCGGCAGATTCTGATGTTCGACAATCCGCGTGACGCATTCGGTGTCGCATTGCTATATCTTGGCTATTCGTTGAACACAACGAACGAGACTGAAATTCGCGAGGCATTTGACCTGTTGGTTCAACAACGGGATATTTTGCAGGCATACGTCATGGATCAGATTTTTGAAAAGCTGATATCCGGAGAAGCATGGATCGGACCGTATTATTCCCCAGACTTCCTGACCATGTACGCGTATAATCCTGATTTGAGAATCGCCCACCCGGTTGAAGGCGCGAACTTCTTCGTGGACGCGATGGCCGTCCCACGCGGCGCACAGAACAGAGAGAACGCAGAGCTTTTCATCAACTTCATGTCACGCACCGATATTGCACTGATGAACATGAGCTGGTCTTACTACGCATCGGCTAACTACGAGGCGGCGGCGATATTCGCAGAGCAATTGAGTCCGATGGAACGCGACGTCGTATTTGCAACCCCGGAAGTTTATGCCAATACAGAAGTCTTCCTGCACCTGCCGCAACATATACTGGATCTGTATGACGAGCTTTGGATTGAGCTGAGGTCATAAGTTATCATAGAAAACGCCGTCCTTCTCCAATGGTGAAGGACGGCGCGTTTTTTGGTGCTGACATGCTGCGGTACGATGACCGCCATCCGCCCCTACAAGGGGAAATCCGCCAGCGACTTAAAATAATAATCCCCCAACGCACGGATTTCGTCCTGATGGTCTTCCGCCAACATATCATATACAGCGACCACCGGGAATCCCGCTTGTGTGGCTGATTTTACGGCGTATAGCGCATCCTCGAACACCAGCGTGTCCGCTGCTTCCGTTCCAAGGAATTCTGCGGCGGTGAGATAAATATCCGGGCGGGATTTGCTTGTCTGTTCTTCTGCACAGGTGAAAATTCTGCCGAAATATTTTGCAATGCCGCAGCGTTGCAGCGCGGGTTCTATCAGGCTTCGATCCGTTGCTGTGGCCACGCACATTTTTATTCCCCGGTTTTGGAATGCTTCCAATATTTCAATGATGCCGGCTTTCAATGGGGCTTCATTGAAATAAAAATCCGCCAGCAGCGCATGGATTCCGGCGTGAATGGCTTCCTCTGTCTGGGTTAGCCCGTATTCCGCCCGAAAATAAGCCGGGATTTGATGTCCGCCGATTTGGGACAGCTCATCATTTAACTCAGGCTGCGGCACCGCCCCTTGGCTTATCAGATAGTTCTCCGCGACGTTTTCCCATATCTGCATCGAGTCCAGCATCGTGCCGTCAACGTCAAAAATCGCGCCTTTGATGTTTGTCATAACCCCTCCAAAAATGATAGTCCGCATTCCCATGTAACTATAAGCATGCCGTTGCATACGGATATTTCCGCACGTTCGCCAATACATTCGTTGCTTACGCCGATCGGATAATCCCCGGTCAGCACGCCGTTTTGCAATGCGTATTTTAATCCGGTGATCGTCACACCCTCTGCCCTGTCGCCCGCACAGAATACGGATACGCCGCCGGAAGCACCGGGCGAGAATCTTATCGTACCGTTTGCAACAGCGGTGACACAAATATCGTGACCAATCAGAACGCCGGTGGCGTTCTTTTTTGCAATATATGTTAAAAGCTGCATATTCGCCAGCGTGTGGTCAAGCCTGCCGCCCAATCCGCCATCGATGATAAACGCGTTGCATCCGCGAGTCAATCCGTGATCGACGGCGATGCGCATATCGGTATCATCCTTCTCCTCCGGGGATATGGCAACGTTCGGATGATCCGGTATTTCGCCGAGAGAATCGAAGTCGCCAACGACAATATCCGGCGCAACGCCGCGTGAAATCAACGCCGCGAACCCGCCGTCCGCCGCGATGATATAGTCGTCCGTGCCGGGCGTGTAAAATCCGCAGTATTCCCCTGCCCCGGCGATGAAACATCGGTGCATTTCTTCACCCCTTTAACATCGGTCATTATACTTTTGCGGCGGCGTAATGTCAAGCGTGTTGATGCTTGCATTTTTGCACAATTATCGGTATAATTAGCGCAAAATGTATGGGATTAGGAGTTGGAAGTATGAGGAAAATTTTCAGACTGTTCCGCTTTGCGGGGCCGTGGGCGAAGCACTTGGCTGCCGCAACGCTCGCGTTATTCGTGATCTCCGCAGTCAACTTAGCCGCGCCCGAGGTGATACGGCGGGTCATCGTGCTGATGGAAGGCGGGGACTTGGCCGAGGCGATCGGCAGTATCGTTAGACTTGCGTTGGTGCTGCTTGGGCTGTTCGCAGTGCGCGGCGTCTGCCAGTTTTTGAACAGCTATCTCTCGCACTACGCCTCTTGGAAAATGGTCAACCGGTTGAGATGTACTATATATGATCACTTGCAAAAATTGTCGATGAGCTATTATCACGACAAACAAACCGGTCAGCTGATGTCACGCGTGGTGAACGACACGCAGGCGTTTGAAAACCTGATCGCCCACGCACTGCCGGAGGTGATTACGAATATAATCACACTGCTTGGTGTTTTTGTCATTCTGCTGACGATCAACCCAATGCTTGCCCTGCTGGTCTGCGCGCCGATTCCGTTGATTTTTGGTCTGTCAATGGTGCCAAAGCTGATGGGGAAATACTTTGCCCAAGGGCAGAAAAAAATCGGCGAACTCAACGCCGCGCTGCAAGACAATTTTTCCGGCATCAAAGAAATCCAGGTTTTTAATAAACAGAAGCAAGAATCGGCAAAAGTACGTGAGAAATCGACACAGCACGCCACCGCGCTGATCAAGGCTTTGTTTTTCGCGGGCATTTTGCAGCCATCGGTCGGATTTGTCACACAGCTCGGCACGATCATTGTGCTGATTGCGGGGCCGATCATTGCCGTCAGAACCGGGTTCGCTATTTCTGATTTGGTTGCATTTCTGCTGTACATAAACCTCTTCTTTGCCCCGGTGGCGACGATTACACGCCTGATGGAAGACGTTCAGCAAGGCATCGCCGGTACGGATCGTGTGTTTGAGATACTGGATACAGAACCCGATATCAAAGACTCACCCAACGCCCAAAAAGTTGGCAGACTGCAAGGGGAGCTGGAGTTCCATAATGTATCATTCTCATATGGTGAGGATATTGAGGTGCTGGACGATATTAACTTCAAGGCAAAGGCCGGGCAGATGATCGCCCTTGTCGGCCCCACTGGGGTGGGCAAAAGCACCATTTCCGGCCTGATTGCACGGTTTTATGACCCCACATCCGGCAAAATAACGATAGACGGCATTGATATCAAAGACATGACGCTGGAAAGTTTGCGCAATCAATTGAGCTTTGTGCTGCAAGATGTGTTTCTGTGGAGCGGCACGATCGCTGAAAACATCGCCTACGGCTGTGATTCCGCAACACCGGAAGAGATCGAAAACGCCGCCAAAGTCGCGTGTATTCATGAGTTTATAGATGGTCTGCCGGACAAATATGACACCGTCATCGGTGAACGCGGCGTCCGCCTCTCCGGCGGGCAGAAGCAGCGGCTGGCGATTGCGCGATCAGTACTGCGCAACTGTCCGATCCTGCTGTTGGATGAAGCGACCTCGGCCGTTGATACCGAGACAGAGCGCGAGATACAGCGCGCCATCGACCAGATAATGGGACAGCGGACGCTTGTTGTCATCGCGCACAGACTGTCCACGATACGCAAAGCCGACTTGATTATCGCGTTGCAGGACGGCAAAGTCGCTGAATGCGGCTCTCACGAAGAACTGTTGGCCAAAGGCGGCATATACGCCTCTCTGTGCGCACAGCAGAGTGTGAGCTGAAAGATGTGACGCTGTGATGATATTGACAAAAATGAAGGGCCTGTTCGGCGCACAGGATATGACTGTGGGGCGTCCGCTGACTGTGATGATGAAATTCTCACTGCCATTGCTGCTGGGGAATCTTGCGCAGTTGATGTACAATATGGTCAACGCCAGAATGCTGGGTACAATGGTCAGTCCCGTGGCACTCGCCGCAGTCGGCGTATCGATGCCGATACAAAACTTGTTTTTCGTGTTCTTTATGACCGTTGGCGCGGGCATATCCATTGTTGTGGCACAGTATTTCGGCGCGAAAGACAAAGAAAAGCTGTCCCACTCCGTCGGCGCGGCAATCGTGATGACGCTGATTGCGACCGTGGCGATCGCCGTGCTGGGCATATCGCTGTCCGGCGTGATATTAAACGCAACCAATGTTGCTGATGAGATTTTCCCCTGGGCGCGGCAGTATCTGATGATCATGTTCGCCGGTGCGGTCGGCGTTGGGTTTTACAACGTATTGTCCGGCATACTGCGCGGCATGGGGGACGCTGTATTCCCGCTGCTGGTGTTGATATGCACGTCTTTGCTGAATATACTCTTGAACATTGTTTTCGTCGGTATGCTGGATATGGAAGTCGCGGGTTCGGCATTTGCAACGGTGATCGCCCAGACGCTGTCCGCAGTCGCGTGTCTGATCCGTCTGTTGAAAATGAAGGATATCGCCGAAATCACGCGCCGCACCCTGCGGCTGACCAAGGGATACGTGAAGAATATCCTACGGATCGGGGTGCCTGTCGGTGTGCAGCAGACGGTGTTGACCATGGCGTCAGTGTTCGTGCAGGCGTTGATTAACGATACGGTCGTCCCAGATGCGGCGGGCATCGCCTCAACCACGATTTTTGTGGCGGCGGCTGCTGCGTTTAATCAGGTGGAAGCGGTGTCAATGCTGCCGAGACAGGCGCTTGGACTCGGTGTCTCAACATTTACCGGGCAGAACATCGGTGCGGCGCAGCTGGATCGTGTGAAAAAAGGCTTCCGCATCACGCTGATCACTTCGCTGATTATATCCGCGGTGCTGTTCACGTTGATCTACGTGTTCGGTGGGCACTTGATCGGGTGGTTCATTGACCCGGCTGACCCGAATGCGCGCGAGATCGTGCGCTGGGGCGTATACATCCAGCGCATTATGATATGGAACTATTTTTTCATCGCGTTCATGCAAGCGTCCACCGGCATATTGCGCGGTGCGGGCGCAACGTTCTCGGTGATGATAGTGACGATTATCGCCACCGTGTTCATGCGTGTGCCGATGGCGTATATATGGGTCGGGATGAGCAGAACCGCACTGAATCCCGGCGGCGAACCGGCCGGAATATACTGGTCGATGGTCATCTGCACCGGCATCGCCTCAGCACTGTGTATGTGGTACTATCTGTCGGGACGCTGGAAAAAACTATCGCTGGTGAAAAAGGAAGCGAAAACGGCGGACGCGTGATGCGATAACCGAGAATCTTCAAGGGCGCACAAATTAATGTGCGCCCTTGTTATTTTCCGTTCGGACAAAACACCCGCAGACTGCGGTCGGCACCCTCGGGGCGCAGCGGGTAGGATTTTTATATCTTCCTCAATCCCTAAGCACCTGCTTATATCCCTCCGCAGAGGCCAATTGCTCTTCTGCGCTGGTCAGGGCTGATGCCGTTATGTTCTCGCCGCCGCTGAGGCGGGCGATTTCTTGCTTTCGGCCTTCCAGATCAAGTGCAATCACATGCGTGAATGTCTCTCCATCGGTGACGCTTTTTTGGATTTCAAAGTGCATGTCGGCCATTGCGGCAATCTGCGGCAGATGCGTCACGCACAGCACTTGGCGATTCTGCGCGAGTTTGGCCAGCTTCTCCCCCACCCGCTGCGCCGCGATGCCGGATACGCCTGCGTCCACTTCATCGAACACCATCGTGCCGGTATCTCCTTTCGCACTGAGGACGTTTTTCAGTGCCAGCATGATTCTGGACAACTCACCGCCGGAAGCAATGCGGCTAATCCGCCCCGGGGCTTGCCCTACGTTGGCCGACATCAGAAAGCGCACATCGTCTCCCCCGCTGGCAGACAGCCCATGTTCGCCCGCAACGGCAGTGAACTCCGCCTTGAATTCCACACCCGGCATATTCAGCTCCGCCAGTTCGCTCATCACACGCTTTTCAAGCGTTTCAGCGGCGGCGCGGCGTTCAATGGACAACGCCTCTGCGAATGCCACCGCCTCTTTCACGCAAGCATCCAATTCGTTTGAAAGCTTTTCCAGCCTATCCGATGAATCCTCAATATCCGCAAGTTCCGTGTGGCTTTGCGCCAGGCGATCCAACGCGTCCTGTTCGCTGCCGTATTTGCGCGTGATTCGCCGCAGGACATCCAGCCGGTCTTCCAATGCATCAAATGCGTCGGGCGAAAAATCCAGCTCCGCACGGAGGTCGCGCAGTGAATCCGATATATCCTGCACCGTGTATCTCGCGTCTGTCAACCGTTCACCCAGTGATTGCAGTGCTTCGGAATATCCGGCTGCACGATCCAGTGCCGCCTGCGCCGTGCTGATTTGCGCCACCGCCCCGTTATCGCCGCCGTACAGCGATTCAAACGCGGTTTCCACCGCCTCCGTCAGTTTCGATGCGTTGCGCATCAAATCCCGCCGGGCGGTGAGTTCGTCCTGCTCACCCGGTTTCAGCTTGGCATGTTCAATTTCATCTATCTGATATTTCAGCGCGTCAATACGGCGCGTTTTTTCATCCGCGTCCATGCTGAATTTTTCAATGTCTGCCTGCTTGTCCCGCATCTTTTTATAAGCCGCTTTGAACGCATTCAACGCAACGCTCAGGTCTCCGAATGCATCGAGATATGTAAGGTGTGAGGATTCGTCAAGCAGTTTTCTGCCGTCGTTCTGTCCGTGTATATCGATCAGCTCTGCGCCCAGTTCACGCAATTGCGCGGCCGACACCGGCATTCCGTTGACTCTGCATGTACTTTTCCCATCCGCCGTTACTTTGCGGGTGATGATAATCTCGCCATCCTCCAGGTCAATATCATTATCCGCAAACCACGGAAGTGCTTCATCATCCGCTGAAAATTCAGCGGTGACAGCGGCTTTGTCCGCGCCGGTTCTGATAATCTCGCGAGACACACGCGCACCTGTCACAGCGGTGAGTGCGTCGATGACAATTGATTTCCCCGCGCCGGTTTCCCCGGTCAAAACATTCAGGCCGGGGGCAAATTCAATATCCGCTTTTTCAATAACGGCTATATTTTCAATATGCAAGAGTTTGATTCGCATAGCACCGGCCTCCTTTGTTTGGATGGTATCGAGAAGATAGAGACAAAACACCCGGCTCTGCAGAGCCACCCTCGGGACGTAGAGGGCTGGGGACGGGAGACGGGGATTGTCCAAAAGAAAACTCTCTTCTTTGCCTCTGCGTCCCGAGGGTGCCGACCACAGTCGGCGGGTGTGCTGCCCCCGCACAACACCCTATCTCACCATATCCTCGATCTCTTTGCAGAATTTTTCGGCGGCTTCTTTGTCAAGCATTGCCAGGAAACCGGTGTCATCCCCGGCGATTGAGCCCACAAGGCTTCGTATCCCCATCGAGTCAATCGCACCGCACGCCGCGGGAGCCAAGCCCGGGAGTGTTTTTATCACCACAATATTCTGGGCGCAGGCGTATGAGGTCACGCTCTCTTTGAAAATCGTTTTTAACCGAGTTAAATGATTTTGCGCGCCTTTGACACCGCCGGCGGCATATCTTTGCTTGCCGTGAGATGTCAGCTCCTTATAGAGACGCAGATCTTTGATATCCCTCGACACCGTCGCCTGAGTGCTTTCAATGCCGACTTTTGCCAGTTCATCAATCAACTGATTCTGGGTTTCAACGTCAACCGACCCAATGATTTGCAATATGGCATTTTGGCGATCTTTTTTCATGGTTTTTCTCCCACTCCCAATTTTTCACTGACCATCGTGTAAAAACTTCTGCTTGAAAGCCGCGCGAAATATGTGTACTTCTCTGATTTACGTACGTTGATGATGTCTCCGCTTTGTATGCTGACAGGCTCACAGCCGTCCGTTGACAGATACGCAGGGCTGGGCTTTTTGTGCCCGATTTCAACCGACACACGCCGATCCGGATCTAATACAAACGGCTTTGCCTCCAGCACATGCGCACAGATCGGTGTAATGATGATGTTATGGGCCGTCGGCTCAACAATCGGCCCGCCGGCGGCCATGGAATACGCGGTGGAGCCCGTTGGCGTCGCGATTACCGCCCCATCCCCTGAAAACTGCGATATCTTTTGCCCGTCACCGTACAGCGTGAGGTCAATGACTTTGATCACACCGCTGACCACCACATCATTCAGGGCAAAATCACTGCAAACCGTTTCCCCATCCCTCAAGAGATCGATATCCAGCATCATACGGCGCTCAAGCTTATAGTCTCCGGATACGGCCGATGCTATCAGCCCGATATCCGCCACCTCAAGCTCTGACATAAAGCCTTTGCCGCCTAAGTTTACGCCCAATATCGGCACACCCGAATGCGCCGCCAAGCGCGCCGCGCGTAAAATGGTACCGTCTCCGCCGAACGTGATGATCAGTTCCGCTGAATTGAGTTCATCCTCAAATCTTGCCGGCGCAAAACCTTGGGGGATATCATCTGAATCATCATCAAACACCGGGCAGATCACGGTTTGTCTGTGCAGTGCCTTCAGCAAATCGTCTACTTTCCGCGTGACTTCCAGGCCGATATCACGGCCCGCGTTAGGGCATAGGATTATTTTCTTATTCATCGCCGCTATCGCTCCTTATAAACGCCGCGTGAGATGCGGAAACGATGGCTTCCGTGTCGATGGTTCCGCCTTCTTTGTCAGCGTTGATATAGCCTAAATACTCAATATTACCCTCCGGCCCTGTCACCGGGGAAAATGTCAGACCTTTTACTGTGAATCCGGCGGCCTCGGCATTGGTCAGGAACGCATCCAGCACTGCTTTATGCGTCTGCCGGTCGCGCACAACGCCTTTTTTGCCGACACTTTCGCGCCCCGCCTCAAACTGCGGCTTAATCAGGCAGATCGCTTCACCGTCTGCTGTCAAAATATCCCGCACAGCTGGAAGCACCAGTTTTAATGAGATGAACGACACATCAATCGTCGCAAACTGCGGTGGTATCTCGAATTTATCCCGTGTAAGATACCGGACATTGGTTCGCTCATAAACAATCACGCGCGGGTCAGACCGCAGACGCCACGCCAGCTGGCCGTATCCGACGTCGATGGCGTATACCAGTTTCGCGCCGTTTTGCAGCAGACAGTCCGTAAACCCGCCGGTGGACGCGCCGCAATCCACGCATACCTTGCCATCTGGTGAAACACCGAAATCCGACAACGCTTTTTCAAGCTTTAAGCCGCCGCGGCTGACGTATTTTTGCTCGCCGCCCCGGACGTCTATCTCGGCATCGGGATCAGCTGGCATTCCGGGCTTTAGCGCGCGTTCGCCATTGACGAAGACATTGCCGCTCATGATCACCGCCTTCGCCATCGCACGGCTGGGAACCAGTCCGCGTTCGTGCAGCAACACATCAAGACGGATTTTACCCATGGTTTAAGTCCTCCCTGATTGCGTTGCAGACGCTTGTTTCATCGATGCCGGCAAGTTTGCGTAAATTTTCAACATCTCCGCCGGGATAAAACGTCTCGCCTGCGTCCATTAGTATAACGCTTTTTAGATTTATTTTATTCGCAGCCAGCTTCGCCGCGATACCCTCTCCAAGCCCGCCGCGTCCAACCGACTCTTCCAGTACCAATAGTCTATCTGTTTTCCGGACGGATGCGGCGATGGCATCCATATCAATAGGGTTGATCATTCCGAGTTTGATGATTTCAACCGAAATCCCCTCGTGAGAGAGCGTTTCGGCGACTTTGACGGCGGTGTTGACGGTGATGCCGTATGTAACAATCGTACAATCTCGTCCCGCCATCACACATTTTGCGCTGTCTATGCCGCCGTCTTTATATTCGCCTTCCCCGCCGCGCGGGTATCTGATGGCGACAGGGCCTTCAATATCGTCGATTGCGTATGTCAGCATGTCCGCCAGTTCCGCAAGGCTCGCAGGGCACAACACCGTCATGCCTGGAATGGTACTCAAATACGCCACATCAAACATGCCGTGGTGCGTCTCCCCATCGCCCGGGACAAGCCCTGCCCGATCCACCGCGAAAACAACGTGCAATCCGCTGATGGCAACATCATGGATCAACATATCGTACGACCGCTGCAAAAATGTTGAATACACCGCAAAAACCGGGATGACGCCTTGGGTTGCCAATCCCGCGGCCATGGTTACGGCGTGCCCCTCGGCAATCCCAACGTCAAAGAATCTGTCCGGGAATCGCTCTGCAAATCCGGAGAGTCCGGTACCGGGTGCCATTGATGCGGTGATTGCGCATATTCTGTGATCGCGCTTGGCCAGTGCGATGAGTTCATGGCCGAAGGCAGATGAAAATGTTTTCCCATGATGGCTCACAACACCGGTGTTGATCTCAAACGGTGCCACACCATGGTATGCCTCCGGCGAAGACTCAGCCGGGGCGTATCCTTTGCCTTTTTGTGTGATTACGTGAACCACCACCGGTTCATTCAAGCCCTTGGCCCATTCCAGCGCGTCAATCAATTGATTGACGTTATGTCCATCCACCGGCCCCACATATTGCAGACCCATTTCCTCAAACATGCTGCAATGCAAAATGGTCTCTTTAACCGCGCTTTTGATGTTGCGTGTGAACTTATATATCGCCCGTCCGCCCGGCAGGATTTCTAACAGCCGCTTATATCGTCTCTTAAACGCGGCGTACGACGGTTTCATCCGCTGGCGGGAGAGATAGCGTGAAACCCCGCCGACATTGTTGGTGATTGACATGCCGTTGTCATTTAAAATGATCACCATCGGCTCACCCGATTCGCCCGCGTCTGACAACGCCTCATAAGCCAGCCCGCCTGTCAACGCGCCATCGCCCATTAATGCGATCACCGAAAATTTTGATCTGGTAATCGTCCGAGCCCTTGCCATGCCGAGTGCCACCGATATTGAGTTTGAGGCATGTCCCGCGATAAACGCGTCATGCGGGCTTTCCTCCGGCTTCGGGAAGCCGGACAGTCCGCCGAACTGCCGCAGGGTGTGAAATCTGTTTTTTCTGCCGGTCAGAATCTTATGCACATAGCATTGATGTCCCACATCGAAAATCAGTTTATCCGTTAATGTATCGAAAACCCTATGTATAGCGACGCTAAGCTCCACCACGCCCAGATTTGATGCCAAATGCCCCCCGGTTTTCGAGACGTTTTGAACCAAAAATTCACGCAGTTCAGCGCATAACGCAGGAAGTTTATCTTCAGGCAGCACTTTAAGGTCTGACGGTGAATCAATATTATCTAATATATCCAACGGTCTTTAACCCTTCATTTTTTTGAATAGATTAATCAACTTTCCCACACGCAGCACAATCACGGTGCTGTGGTTGAATGCAAAAGATTTAGCGATGGCTTTTCCGCCAACGGAGAATCCGGTGACGATGCCGGTCAGTAATAATGAGAGCAGCAGCCCCTCAATATTTAGATTTTCTGAAAGCCTTGCCGCGATCAGTGCCGCCGTGGCACCGCTGATAATTCCGGTGACGTCCCCAATGACGTCATTGCAAAAACTGGTGACCCTGTCAGCGTTTTTCTTCAGCCGAAGCGACTCTGATGCCCCGCGCACTTTATGCGCCGCCATTGAGTTAAACGACGCTTCGGGTGCCACAGTCACGGCGATGGCGATGATATCCACAAATATTCCCAATGCAATAAATATCGCAAGCACTGCGAAAGCAATAACATACCCCGCCCTGCCAAGCACTTCGGTGGATAACAGCGTGAATAATATCGACGCAACAACACTGATCAGGACGATTTTGATAACCCATCTGTAATTTGTTTTAATCTTCATTAGGCTATTCCTCTTCCCCCTTTGTTGGGGCGTGACAAAACACCCACCGACTGCAGTCGGCACCCTCTTTACTAAAGAGGGCAAAGACGAAGGTTTGCGTTGAGACAACTCTGCCTCTCATTCCCAGCCCTCCACGTCCCGAGGGTGCCTCCGCAGAGAGGCGGGTGTTTTGTCCCTGCACCCAACGCAAACCCTCGGCTTTGCGTTGAAGAGGAAATGTCGTTTGTTTTCTTTCGATGAGCGGCAGCGATGAGAGTAAATCTTACGGCTTAGGTCGGGCTTGTACTGTGCATACGCACATTTCCACCGCGATTACCCCCTGTTGCCAGTGAGGCGGTTTCCCTTTAAATTCACGTTCGGAGCGTCGCCGTCTCCGCTGCCCGATTGCCACTTAGTCCGCACTGCAATCCTCCACACCGCCCCGGGGGACTTTACCTCCCCAGACAGCCTAGGTGATTTCCACAACAGTCTTACCGTCTCTTAGCCTCTTTTGCAGAAAATATTTCAAGGGGCAATCGATTATATTGCTTGGCCACCGCAAATGCTCGTTGTTCCCCTATCCGCATTCCCCACTCAAGGCAGGCTACTCTGCACACAGCACTGAGCTTTCGCCCGGGAGAAACCGTGTCTCCCTATGCACCGCAATGCAGGTTCACAACTGATTCGTACCGGTCAACCGGCACAAGATCAGGTCTCCGCGTAAACAGGGTCGGGTTCTTCATGCCATTGAGGATCGCCCTGAGTACGCAAGCGCGAGGTCGGATCATGCGTTGCATAATCCGTGCGCGCTTCCTCTCAGCACCCACCCCAGACTGGGCGTCCAAAGCAGGCACAAAGAGTTTCATAGATATGCCCTTCAAAGGATTTTTAGGCCCTTCCTGGTAGACGGCAGATCCGACTAGGATACTGCGCCGCTATAAATCATTATTCTAACAATATTCAACGAAATATTCAATAGTTTTATTTTTGAAAATTCCCTGTAGGGGCGGATGGCAATCCGCCCCTGGTTTCTGCATAACCTGCCTGCGGTTGTTGCATAACCCCGCCAGTGATATGACCTGCCTCGCGTCGGGACGATTACCATCGTCCCCTACATCGCGTCCGTTTAATTCGACCGATCCGCTAACATTTGCACCAGCCAAACCAGGAAATCGGTGTCTTTAAATTGGCCGTTTATTGCTGAGATTGCTTTTTCCGTTTCCAGACGAATCACGCGTTCGGCCTCACTTGCCGCCATATCGTCCAGCATATCATCCCGCGCCTGGAACGCCAGACCCAATGCTGTGGCATATTCCCATGCGGCTTGAATCTGCGCCGGTGTTCCCCCGCCGGCGATTGCACCAAGCTGTGCCGCCGCTGAAAACAATGCCGCCGTTTTCAATTTATGGACTTCCATCAGCGCATCCGCCGCGCTGCCATCGCCGAATATGTCGAGATACTGCCCGCCGCAGATACCATAAGGTCCGGCGGCACGTGCGAAAATCTGAGCCATCTCAACCACTCGATCCGGCGGCAACGCAGACTCCAGCAACGTTGCAAACGCCGCCGATTGCAACGCATCCCCTGCCAGCACTGCTGTGCATTCGCCGTACTTGATATGGTTTGACGGTTTGCCCCGCCGCATATCATCGTCATCCATGCACGGCAGATCGTCATGAATCAGCGAATACGCGTGCAGTATTTCAATCGCGCAAGCGGCATTGAATGCGCTTTCCATATCTCCGGATACCGCCTCACAACATTTCAGGCATATGATTGCCCGGATCCGCTTTCCGCCGTCAAGCAGACTGTATCGCATGGATTCCAGCAGTGTTTTGTATCCCGTGTCTTCGGTGAAATAGCTGTTCAGCCGATTTTCAATCGCCGTATGACACAGCGCAAATGCCCGCTTCATCGCGGGGTTGTCATTCATCGTCATCGAACGCCAGCTCCTCCGGTTCGCCGCTGGTGCTTTTTTGCAAGCGAACCACCTTCTGCTCCGCAGTGTCTAACATTTTGCCGCAGTTTTTGATCAGCTTCGCACCTTCCTCAAACAATGCCAGTGATTTATCCAGCGGTGCGTCCCCCTTTTCAAGCAGACGGACAATCTCGTCGATCCTCGCGGCGGATTGCTCGAAGGTTAATTTTTCTTTTTTTTCCATGTCGGCTCCTTTGTATGGTGGTATTTATTGGGGACATCCCCCTTCCCCCTTCGTGCGCGAAGGGGGCTTGAGACGAGGGACAGGGGGTAGGAAACGCCATTCTTTCGTCCTTCGTCTCCCGTCCAAAGCCCCCTTCGCACACGAAGGGGGAAAGGGGGATGCCCAGTCCATGCTAGATAATCATTACATATAATCAGAAGAACGAAAATTAGCGAACGCAGTGCCCCCCGCAGTCTATTCAACCACGCAATGTATCTCGTCTTTTTTCATCCGCACCGTTATCCGGTCACCCGGATTGACATCGGCGGCTTTTTTTATCACTTTTCCGTCTTCACGCCGGGCGATTGCATACCCGCGGCCTAAGACTTTCAGCGGACTCATCGCATCGAGTGCGGCCGCCAGGCGGGCATATTTTTCGCGTTCCGTGTAAATCTTCCGCTGCATCGCGCCGGAGAGTCTGTCTTGAATATGATCGATCATCAGCCGTTTATCGTCAATATAATATTTCGGGCTTTGCATCACCCGTTTTCCCATTAAATCATTCAGACGCTGTTTGCGCGATATAAGTTCCCGTTGCATCGCCTGGCTGATTCTTATTTCCAGTGCCAGCAACGAATCTTTCGCTTCGGAAATATCCGGCACCGCAAGCTCAGCGGCGTTTGACGGGGTGGCGGCGCGTAAATCAGCAACAAAATCGGCGATCGTAACATCCGGCTCATGTCCAACGGCGGAAATCACCGGGATTTGTGAATCGAATATCGCCCTGGCGACGCGCTCGTCATTGAACGCCCACAGGTCTTCTATCGACCCGCCGCCTCTGCCGGTGATGATCAGGTCTGCCACATGATGCGCGTTAGCGTACCGTATCGCCCCGGCGATTTCGGGCGGGGCTTCCACCCCCTGCACGCGTACCGGCATGATGATCACACGCGTGAGCGGCCAACGCGCCTTCAACACACGTATAATATCCCGCACCGCCGCACCGGCGGATGAAGTAATCACCGCGATTGTCCCCGGATAGCGTGGCAGCGGCTTTTTATGCTGGCTGTCGAACAACCCCTCTTTATAAAGCTTTTCCTTCAATTGCTCGAACGCCATGGCTAAATCCCCCACACCATCCAGTGTAAGGGCATTTGCATAGAGTTGATACGCCCCATCCCTGGGATAAACCGCCACTCTGCCGAACACGATGACGCGCATCCCGTTTTCCGGCTTGAACCGCAGTTTCGCGGCACTGCCTTTGAACATGACGCACCGCAATGAACATTCGGCGTCTTTGATTGTAAAATAATGATGCCCGGATGGATACATTTTATAGTTCGACAGCTCACCCCTGACGTGCAATTCCGCCAGCAGTCCGTCGGAGTCAAGCAAATGCTTTATATATCCATTGACCTCGCTGACGGAGAGGACTTTATTCTCCATCGAATACCTCCGTACGCGAAAAACTCCCCAGTACGCCGTTTATAAACGGCACAGTCTCCGGGGATTCATATCGTTTCGCCAGTTCCACCGCCTCGTTAATCGCGGCTTTGTCCGGAATGTCGGGCATATACAGCACCTCGAACATCGCTGTTTTCATGATGGCCACAGCTGTTCTTGATATCCGGGCAAACTTCCAGCCGACGGCGTATTTTTCGATATATCCGTCAAGCTCGGCAGAATGCTCAAAAACCCCGGTGACAAGCCGGGTTATATATGCCAGTTGTTCTGCGTCCGGCCGGGATTGGTACAATGCATCCTCTTCCGCCAGTCTGGAGTAATATTCCTCGTCGAATATTTGACTCAGGAACTCGCCTGCCTCTGTTGGGTTTTCAGAAAGGGCGAAGATTAGTCTGACCGCTATTTCTCTTGCATCGGTTCTTGTCATTTTGTTTTATCCTTTGTGAATTAGAATTGGCGCGGGGACTCGCACCCTCGGCGTCGCGTTTGTATATTGTTGAATGATGCCCGCAACGCCCCACTGTTGGATTGCGTGCCAGTCTAAGGCAGACGTGGGGCAAAGCACCCGCCGACTGTGGGCGGCACCCGCTTCACTAAAGAGGGGTGATTTAACGCAACGGCAAGCCGCCCCGGTTCAGGGCGGCTCGCTCGACCGCGGCAGGCAATCTATTTATCTTTCTTCAGCGCGATGCCGCATACATGGACGTGTACCGTGCTGACGGTCAGTCCGGCCGTGTCTTCCACCGCGCGCTTGACGGCACTTTGAACTTTCGCACCAACGTCATTGATCGAAAAGCCCGCTTCGGTCACCAGCTGAATATCAATCGAAATATCATCGTCATTCACAGAAATTTTCACGCCTTTTGACGCTGTTTTACGCGCAATCTTGCTTGTGAACTCTTTTCCGTGCGAAGCAAACAATCCGTGCACGCCTTCAACTTCCATTGAAGCGTTTGCGGCAATGACAGCAATCACATCCTCGGAAATATTAACGCTGCCCTTGTCGTCAGTTCTTCTGATATATCCTTTGCTCTCTCCCATTTTCAGCGCTCCTGACAAGTTATTTTGATAGGCATTATACCACACTCATGGCGGAAATAAAAGCTATTTCCCTATCTCACCTCAATTATTTGCAAGTCCATCGCCCGGAAAGCCGTTTCAGTCGTAATCACGTTCGTTATCTGTGCAACAGCCGCCATAGATAATCCCTCTATCGGGGCGGGTACGGTGACCATCACGCCTTCATCGGAAATGAACACAACGCAATCGGCGAACCCTTTGGCCATAATCAAACTCTCCAGCTGCGCTTCCGCCGCGGTGGTGATGGCCAAAGCGGACATTTTTTCAAGTGCCGCGTCTATCACATCTTGGGATGCGCCTTCGACTGTTGAGACTGTCGCCAGCGTCTCCGCTGCCGCATCCCTTGCTTGACGGCGGTTTATGCGCGTTGCCGCAAAGTAATTTGACATCGTTTGGTCTTCCTGCCGACTTCGATAGAACAACCCCGCTTCGGGTGCCGGGGCGTCTGGCGCGTCGTCCACCGGCGGCAGCGGAATCGGGGATGCCTGCAGAATCTCTTCAAACGGCGGATCTGCGGCGGCTTCCGTGTCGTCCAGCGTTCTGTTGTATGACCAATTCAGATACGCCGCGACACATACAAAAAGCACCACCGTCAATATTACCGCGTTCCTCTTAAATGTTTTCAACTGTATTACCCTCCTTAATTTCGTTCCTATGCGTCCGTCCATGGACGGCCACAGGCCGCCCCTACGTATAAATTTCATTGGCTTCTCATCCTTGTCACTGTAATTCTATCCGTGCCCAGACCTGTCAGGCTCGCCACGGCGTTCATCAATTCCAGCCTGACTGTCGCGTTGTCCGCACCTTCGGCCACGATTAACGCACCCAAATACTCCGGATATATGTATTTCAACGCCACCGGACTTTGCTGTTGGCTTCCGGCAGAGATGATCACGGTGCTTTCAGTCAATTCTGTATTTTCCGCATCCCCGCCGGAACTTCTGCCGGTGCTGCGGATATCTTGCGCTAACACCCGCTGTCCGCTGGAGCGTAACGTCAGGACAACTGTCACCTCGCCCGCACCATCTATCTGCGACAACGCATATGCAATCCGTCGTTCCTGTTCGTATAACGAAAATTCTGAAACCACCGCGTTTGTCTGCCGTGTTTCGGGGAGAGGCGCTTCACCGCCGGAACCGCCGCCCAGTGGAAGCAGGAGCAAGAATACACCAGCCAGCACGACAATCAGCACATATTTATTCTTCGACAGCAAGTCTGTTATTTTGTTGTTTTTGCTTTTATCCTTCATCGTTCATGCTCCATATCAACTCCTCCTGCGGGATGCCGAGGTCTGTCTCTATAATAACCCCCAGCCGATCCCGCAACTGTTTATCCGCGGCGGTTCGCAGTCTTGCCGCGTAAGGATACCAGTACCCGTCATCGCGCAGTCTGACCGACACATCCACAGAGAGGTCGTGTATCCCGAGTTCCGTACCTTTGTCCAAAATATATGCTGAACATGCCTCCGCTATGATAAGTCCGGTAAGCTTTTCGTTGAATTCGGCAGACTCGCGCGTGATCGCTGCCGCTTCTGCGCGGAACTGCGCGTAATTCTGGGCAAAGCTGCCGTAGTCGAATCCGATGACAGGGTTTATCATCATCAGTATAATCAGCAGCGAACACACCAGCGACACGACTTTTTTCACCTTGCCATCCGGTGTTATGGTCATGCAGATAGCTGTGATTATCGCCGCCCCAACCAGGCCGAGCACCCAGGATCGTAATGCTTCGAGCAATTGTCGTCACCTCTTTTTGATATGGAGACATCCCCCTTCCCCCTTCGTTCGCGAAGGGGGCTTTTGACGATGGACAGGAGGACAAAACACCCGGCTCTGCGGCCTTAAATCGTAAACCGAATCACCGATATAATTGACACGTACATCATCA
>WQVW01000006.1 GCA_009785655.1 Oscillospiraceae bacterium
AGCGTTGCTTGCCGGGCTGGATTTCCATTTCCGCACCGTGAAGCTCGCCGCCGGGGACTGCGGCGCGGCGATGGCGCGGACATATGATATTGAGATTTTGATCCCGTCAATGAACGGGTATAAAGAAGTTTCCAGCGTATCGAACACCCGGGATTATCAAGCCCGGCGAGGGCAAATGCGCTTCAAGCGCGATGCGGGCGGAAAGCCGGAGTTCGTGCATACGCTAAATGGCTCTGGCCTGGCAACCAGCCGGATTTTGCCGGCGTTGGTTGAGCAGAATCAGCAAAAAGACGGCAGCGTGGTCGTGCCGGAAGTGTTGCGAAAATACCTCGGCGGGTTAGAAATTATCTCCCCGCGTGGTGTATAAAATTGTAAATTGGCGGGAATCCGGGGCGCGTTGACGTTTCCCTGGATTCTCGCTTTGTTTTTATTTGTACGGGCGAGCATAATGAACGCTTGCCGTCTATCGCGTTTCGCGTGAGACAAAAAAGGAGGAAGACACCATGTCAGGAGAATTGAAAAAGGCGAAACGGTTTTTTGGTGAATTCAAAACATTTGCCATCCGCGGCAATATGCTGGATATGGCTGTCGGCATCATCGTCGGCGGTGCGTTCACCACGCTTGTAACATCGATCATCGGAAACATTGCAATGCCGATGATCGGGCTGCTCATCGGCGTGGACTTTTCCGCGTGGGAAATTGAACTCCCGCGTTTGTATGGCTCGGCGGAGCCCAGTGTGTTGGGGATCGGTGCTTTTCTGAATAATCTGATAAGCTTTGTCGCCGTGGCACTTACCGTTTTCCTGCTCATCAAGTTTATAAATAAACTCCGCAAAAAGCATGATGAAACACCACCGCCCGCGCCGCCTGAACCCAGCAAAGAGGAATTGCTGTTGACCGAAATCCGCGATCTGCTGAAACAAAGGACGGATGAAATATGACAAAATTAGCCGAAATCCTAACCGCCGGTGCGAATGCGCTTGATATCAGCCTCTCGTCAGGCGCGTTTGCGGCTTTTGATGCGTATTATCATCTGCTGGAGGATGAGAATCGCCGACAGAATCTCACCGCACTCTCTGGTGCGGATGAAATCGCACGGCTGCACTTTTTAGATTCACTGGCACTACTGCGATTTGCTGCGTTTGACGGCGCACGCGTGATCGACGTTGGATCCGGCGCTGGCTTCCCCGGATTGCCGTTGAAGATTGCCATGCCGTCGATTGACCTGACATTGCTGGACGCCACTGATAAGCGCGTCCAATTTATGGAAAATTTATGCGCGGAGCTTGGCATTCCGGCGGAATGCTTGCATTCCCGTGCCGAGGAATTGTCGCATGAATCTGAACAGCGAGAGTTATACGACATCGCCGTTTCCCGCGCTGTTGCGCGATTGCCGGAACTTTGTGAGCTGTGCTTGCCGTTGGTGAAGCCGGGCGGCGTGTTCCTGGCGATGAAATCCGCCGATTCGGACGAAGAGATCGCCGAATCCCGCAATGCTATAGAGACGCTGGGGGCAGAGTTCCCGCCGAATTGCGCCGATTATACGCTCCCCGGCGGCGATGCGCGCCGTGTTGTGGTGATTCGCAAGATTTCACCGACGCCGACGCAGTATCCGCGCCGATTTGCTAAGATTAAACGGTCACCGTTGTAGAATGTTTCACGTGAAACATTCTGTCCTATTCAATGTGTAGGGAAGCCGCTGTGTTCGCCTCTACAGCTTTTATTACAAGGAGTACTCCATGCGCCAATTAACCACTGCGCTGCGGGATGACCCCGAAATCCGCAGATTGCTGAAGCATCTTGACGAAACGCCTGCCGCGTTGTCCGGCACGGCGGAGATTCATCGCGCCCATATTGCGGCAACAATTTCTCTGGATCGCCCCGTTTGCCTGATCTGCACTGACGAGGATGAGGCCGCACGGCTGACTGCTGCCGTATCGGCGTTTTTGGCAGTGCCTGAAGTGCCGGAGCCTCCGGTTGCAATGATCACGGCACGAGAGTTCACGTTCCACAACGCGGAAGCCGTGACACGGGAGTTCGAGCGGCGGCGGATTCGTGGGCTATTGGCACTGGCGGAAGGTGCACAGATTACGGTCATGACGATCTCCGGCGCATTACAACGAACCATCCCGCCGGATTTGCTCATGGCATCGACACTGACATTACAGCAAGGTGACAGCTGTGCGCTTACATTTGTCGCTGATCACTTGATAAAATGCGGATACAGCCGCGTAGATCAAGTAGAATCCGCAGGTCAATTCGCCATCCGGGGCGGGATTTTGGACTTTTTCTCACCATCCCACACAATGCCTGTACGATGTGAGTTCTTTGGGGACGAGATAGACGCGATCGGCGTGTTTGACCCGGAGACGCAACGAAGAACGGAAAATCTGCAAGCAATGACCATCTCTCCCGCGGCAGAAACACTGCCGGGACTGCACGAGGGCGGGGCAGAGCAACTGCTGCGGGGCTTGCAGCGACTGGTGGATCAGTTGGCATTGAATAAATCAGCCAATCCGCAGTTGCTGGAAAGTTTGCGGAGTGATATCTCTCGCCTCTCCGGCGGGTCATTCCCGGCGGCGGACAAATATTTGGAGTTGATTTATCCGTTCTCCACCGCACTGGATTATTTGCAGGACGACACGGTAATCATTCTGTCTGACTCCGCCAGGGTGAAAGAGGCAGCGGAGAATTATACAAAGCTGTTGGCCGAAGATTGTGTTGTCCTATTGGAGACAGGCGTATTGGACTCCAGTCTCGTCCGGTTTTCGGCAGATTGGGACTCATTTGCCGCACGGGCGGAGCGACATTGTTTAATATTGGCAGAGAGCTTCCCAAAATCCGAATACCCGTGGCCTGTGCGTATGCAGTTGAATATAAATGCCAAGCGGCTGCCTGCCTATGGCGGCAGTCTGGACACCGCGTTATCCGACATTGCGCACTACCGGGATGCAGGTTACAGAACCGTGGTGCTCTGCGCCGACGCACGCCGGGCACAGATTCTATGGGATCATTTGGAAGCACGCGGCGTACCGTCAGGGCTGGATTACGCACTGACTTCCCTGCCTGCTGACGGCGAGTGCACCTTGACCATCGGCGGATTGCAGGACGGTATGGAATACGCTGATTTAAAACTGGCGGTGATAACAGAGGGGCAGCTTATCACCCGCGCAAAGCCTGCAAGAAAAGGCCGCCGCGCGAAGCAGGACACGACACGGCAGCGATTACAAAGCTTTTCCGACCTTTCCCCCGGGGATTTGGTCGTTCACGAACAATACGGGATCGGCCGATTCACCGGCTTTGTGCGCCTGCAGGTGGATGATGTATGGAAAGATTACGTAAAAATCGCCTATGCGGGTACAGATAGCCTGTATGTCCCCGCAACACAGCTGGACATGGTCGCAAAATACATCGGCGGCGGGGATCATGAGGGCGGCAAAGTCGTCAAACTCTCTAAAATGAACGGCACGGACTGGACAAAAGCGAAAACGCGGGCGAAAGGGGCTGCGCGTGAAATGGCGCAGGAGCTGATACAACTGTACTCAGCGCGGCGACAGATCAAAGGCCGCGCATTCCCGAAAGATGCGGTGTGGCAGACGGAGTTTGAAGAGCGGTTCGCCTACGAAGAGACTGACGATCAGTTGAAATGCATCGAGGAAATAAAAAAAGACATGGAGTCCCCAATCCCGATGGATCGGCTATTGTGCGGGGACGTGGGATACGGCAAGACAGAAGTCGCACTGCGGGCGGTGATGAAGTGCATTCTGGGCGGCTGTCAAGCGGCAATCCTGGTTCCGACAACGGTTTTGGCACAGCAACACTACGTCACCGCCGTACGCAGATTCGCCGGATATCCGGTCAATATCGCAGTCTTGAGCCGGTTTAAATCCGCCGCGGAGATCAAGAAAACATTGCGTGAAATTGAACTCGGCTCGGTGGATTTGGTGATCGGCACACACCGGCTGATTCAAAAGGACGTGAAGTTCAAGAACCTAGGCCTGCTGGTGATAGATGAAGAACAACGGTTCGGCGTGTCGCATAAAGAGCGGTTGAAGGAGCTGGCCAAAGATGTGGACGTCCTGACCCTCTCCGCCACGCCAATCCCGCGGACGCTGAACATGGCGCTGTCCGGCATTCGTGACATGTCAACGATCGAAGAACCGCCACAGTCCCGCCGCCCGGTGCAGACTTATGTGCTGGAGCATGATTGGGGCGTGTTGACCGAGGCCATTCGGCGTGAAATTTCACGCGGCGGGCAGGTGTATTATCTACACAACAGGATTGACAATATTCTGCGCGTTGCCGCCCGCCTGCAAGAAATGTTGGGCGAAGATGTCCGCCTCGCCGTCGCGCACGGCAGGATGGATGAGGACACGTTATCCGACGTAATGGAGCACGTCACCTCCGGCGAGGTGGATGTGTTGATCTGCACCACAATCATCGAATCCGGCATTGATATCCCGAACGTCAACACACTGATCGTTGAAAACGCGGATCACCTGGGGCTGGCACAGCTGCACCAAATCCGCGGGCGTGTCGGTAGATCCCAGCGGCGGGCGTATGCTTATTTCACGTTCCGGCGCGGAAAGGCACTGTCTGAAATCGCCGAAAAGCGGTTATCGGCACTGCGCGAGTTCGCGGAGTTTAACTCCGGGTTTAAGATCGCGCTGCGGGACTTGGAGATTCGCGGTGCTGGGAGTTTGCTGGGCGCGGAGCAGTCGGGTCATATGCTCAGTGTCGGCTATGACATGTACTTGAAATTATTGGAAGAAGCCGTGCTGGAAGAAAAGGGCGAATCCCCGAAACAGACGGCTGACTGCCCGGCCGACCTGCACGTCTCTGCCGGCATCCCGGAGTCATACATCAGCTCCGGCAGTGAGCGGATGGACATTTACCGCCGAATCGCCACAATCAGGACGGCGGAAGACCGGGACGACATGCTGGATGAATTGATCGACCGCTATGGCGACCCGCCGGATCAGGTGGTTGCGCTGACATCGGTTGCACTGTTGCGGGGCGAAGCGGCGAAAGCCGGATTCACCGAAATCTCACAAAAAGACGGCCATTTGCGGCTGAAAGTCGCCGACTTCAACATGGACAAAATCTCATACCTATACGCCCTGCCGCAATACCGCGGCCGTCTACGGGTTGTCTCCGGCGCGGAGCCAACGATTGCTGTAAAAATAGAAAACCCCTCCGTAATCGAAGAGGCCCTTCGGTTCATACGTGACTATGCTGCGGCGGCTGCGAACCATCCATCATAACAAATGCAGGGGCGAACATACGTTCGCCCCTGTTGGTTCTAATTTTAGTGCTTCTATCCGTTTTCTTTCTCATAGAACTCGCGGCTGTACATGTACAGTTCAGCCAGCATGTCCCATCTTTCTTCCGGGTCGGCAGACGCGACTGAGAAGTATGCGCCGCCTTTCGGGGCGTATGTATCCACAGAATCCCGCACCAATTGCAGGACTTTTTCACGCGGTAATCCCGGCTCATACCCATCTATCGGGGAACAGAAACCGACTTTGTCGCCGTATTTTGCCTTCAGATCCGGCAGGTCAACCGCGCGGAACTGCAGTTGTAAAAAGTCTACATCCAAGTCAAGAATATACGGCATGAAGCGTGTAATGTTGCCGCAGGTATGTAACTCAAACTTAACGTCTTTGCTTCTGATATGATCGATTATTTTTTTCGACGGCTCAAATATCAGCTCTTCCATCATTTTAGCGGAGAAGAACGTGTCGCGTTCAGTGCCCCAGTCGTCGTGATATGTCACCATGTCCAGCGGGTACAGTGCGTTGATGGTATCGAACAGCTCAATCTCCCACTCGGCATATCTCTCCATCCAGGCTTTGACTGCTTCCGGCTCTTCAGCGAGGGCGATCATTCCCTCTGTGTATCCGCCGACGAGGGAAATAAAACGCTCTGTACATCCTCTGCCAATGTCATAGTGCATCACTCTGCCGGGGTTGTACTCATTTTTCATGTAATCTTCAGCCTTGGATTTGAAATCCCACTGTTTAAGATCCGGCCATTTCAGATCTTTCTCCCACGTGGCGATATCTTCTAACAGCATCGTTCCCGGCGTCAGCATCGCTCCGCCGGCTTCAGAAACCCATGTCCAGTTTGTATTGAACCAATCGATAAACTCGTAATCCTGCTTGGCATTGCGATGATCGCGGAAGTCAGTATGGATGAATATGCTGTCGTCCCCCTCGCGATAGACGACGTCTTGTGCCATGATTGACTGGAAATCAGTCAATGAACACGGTGCCCACATCGGTTTATTGAGCGCCGCCGCACGCCTGAAATTCTCACGCGGGGTGATTGGCAGATCGAAAATCGGCACGTCAACACGGGTGATGCCGAACGCGGGTAACTTGTTCTCAATCTTCACACTGGGGTCATTGAATTTCGGTCTTGGGTATTTCATCGTTTCCCTCCATATATTTAATTTGTCAATCGCAATTTTTGAAAACTGTTTCACGTGAAACAAGTTTGTCCTGAGTGGGGATTTCCTGCTTTAATCTTCTGTCAAATCCGCTTCTTCCGGCACTTCCTCTTCCTTATCAGTCCTTGCTATGGAGATCACCTTTGAGTCCGCGTGAATTCTCATAAGCCGCACACCCTGCGTTGCCCGGCTATAGGTGCTTATATCAGCCGCCGCCATGCGGATGATGGTGCCGTCGTCGGATATGATCAGCACATCATCGTTGTCATCTACCACTTTGATTGCGGCGACTTTGCCCGTTTTTTCCGTGATACTGTAATTCTTTTTGCCCAAACCACCGCGGCTCTGTAATTCATCACCGCGCAGATACTCTGACAGCTCTGTGCGCTTGCCGTAGCCATATTCTGTCACTGTCAACAGCGCACCCTGTTCCCTCGCCCGCGCCGCGCCGATGCAATAATCGTCCTTCTTCAGGCGAATCCCGCGCACCCCGGCAGCGACTCTGCCTATCGGGCGCAGATCAGTTTCACTGAAGCAGATCGCCATGCCATTGTGCGTGGCGATTAGAATTTTTTGCTTGCCGTCAGTATCACGGACTGAGATCAGCTCGTCATCATCGGCTAAATTGATCGCCCGGATGCCCACGTTGCGGACGTTGCGCAGTTCGCCGATCCGCATACGTTTGACGGTGCCTTTCCGCGTTATCATCACCAAGTATGCCTCTTCATCCACCGGCGGCATACGGATCATCGCGGTGACTTTTTCACCCTGATTGATCTGCAATATGTTGACGATATTCGTCCCCTTCGCCTGGCGGGACGCTTCCGGAATCTGGTATCCCTTTTTGCGGAACACGCGCCCATGATTGGTGAAGAACAGGATATAATCGTGGGTGGATGCGGTAAAGATCGTTTCGACATAATCTTCGTCCCGCGTTGTCATCGCGGTGATTCCGCGCCCGCCGCGCCGCTGGGCTTTGTATGTGTTCGCAGCCCCGCGCTTGATATAGCCCACGTTTGTCAGTGTATAGACACACTCTTCCTCATCTATCAGGTCTTCTATATCAATATCATCTTCCGCCTCGGCGATTTCCGTCCGGCGGTCGTCGCCATATTTGTCGCGGATCTCGGTCAGCTCTTCTTTCAGTACCCCGTCCATCTTCACGGAGTCCGCCAATAGTTCAGTATAATACGCGATTTTTTCCATCAATTCGGCGTATTCTTTTTCAATCTTCTCACGTTCCAGCCCTTGCAGTTGGATCAGACGCATGTTGCAGATCGCCGTGGCTTGTTCATCACTGAACTCGAACCGCACAATCAGCCGCTCTTTCGCATCGTCGTAGCTGGAGCGAATGATCGCAATGATCTCGTCAATGTTGTCTATCGCAATCAGATAACCTTCAAGGATATGCGCCCGCTCCTGCGCTTTTTTCAGGTCATATTCCGTCCGGCGGCGCAACACTTCGCGCTGGTGCGCAATGTATTCATCCAGCATTTGCTTCAGCGACAACACCCTCGGCTGGGATTGATCGTCCACCAATGCCAGCTGCAGGATGGCAAACGTTGTCTCCATCTGCGTTTGCGCGTATAGGCGATTGAGTGTCACTTGCGGATTCGCATCTTTCCGTAATTCAATCACCACGCGCATACCGTCACGGTCAGACTCGTCTCTTAATGCGGATATCCCTTCAATCCGTTTGTTCTTCACATTCTCGGCGATGGCTTCCAACAACCGCGCCTTGTTCACCTGATACGGCAGTTCTGTGACTATGATCCGCGTGCGGCCTTGGGAGAACTCTTCCATCTCGCACCTTGCGCGGACTTTGACGCGGCCACGGCCTGTGGCATATGCCGCACGAATCCCGGCACGACCCATAATAATCCCGCGTGTCGGGAAATCGGGTCCCTCTATATGCTCCATCAAGTCACTGAGTTCCGCTTCCGGATTTTCAATCACGCATAGGCAAGCGTTGATCACCTCTCGTAGATTGTGCGGCGGGATATTCGTCGTCATGCCGACGGCGATTCCGGTCGAGCCATTGACCAGCAGATTCGGGAAGCGGCTGGGCAACACATGCGGCTGTTTGCGTGTCTCGTCGTAGTTCGGCCGCCAATCGACCGTTTCTTTATCGATGTCGCGCAACATTTCGGAAGCAATCCGCGACAGGCGGGCTTCCGTATAGCGCATCGCCGCCGGGGGGTCGCCGTCCACCGAGCCGAAGTTTCCGTGGCCGGAGATCAGCTGACAGCGCATGGAAAATTCCTGCGCCATGCGGACGAGGGCATCGTAAATCGACGCATCTCCGTGCGGGTGATACCGCCCCATGATATTCCCGACCGCTGTGGCCGCTTTACGGAACGGCTTGTCAGACGTCAGCCCGGATTCATGCATGGTATACAGAATTCGGCGATGGATCGGCTTCAACCCATCGCGCACATCCGGCAGGGCGCGCTCAATGATGACCGACATCGCGTAAGTAAGAAATGATCGCTCCATCTCCTCTTCCAGCGGCGCGGTGATTATCTTTTGATCCGGATAACTGATATCCGGTGATTTCTCGATTTTTGCCATTAGTTGCCTCCGTTTAGCCTTTATATGCGTCTCCGCGCGTATCAATCTTGGCGATGGTTATTTCATCGTCATTCAGCTCATAGATAACTCTGTGCTTTCCAACGCGCAGACGGTACAAAGGCAGATTTCTCTTGCCTTTCATTTTCTTTACATCTCCGTCAGGCAATAAGGAAATCGCTTCAATTATTCTGATTTGTGTCGGTTTATCATAGCTCCTTAATGCTTTCTCAGCAGGTTTAAGGATAGTTTTTTTCATTCTTGTTCCCTTAAAATGTCATTCACCACTGCATCATAATCGACTTTTTCCTCGTTCGCTAGCAAATAAACTATTTCATCCTCTTCCACGTCAGAGAGCCATAATTCAGTCTCTTCGTTTTCAACGAATTTTGCAAAGGATAATACCTTCATCACTTGATCGTTGGGCATTCTTTGTATTATATCGATCACGGTTTGTCTTGCTACATCCATAATAATACCTCCTTTGAGCTAAGTATCCAGATCCACCACGTATTTGGCGTTCTTTTCTATATATTCCTTACGCGGGGCGACCATTTCGCCCATCAGGACTGTGAACACTTCATCGGCTTCTATCGCATCGGTCATTTTGATTTGTTTCAGAATCCGCGACTCCGGATTCATCGTGGTATGCCACAGCTCGTCAGCATCCATCTCACCCAAACCTTTGTGGCGGGCGATTTCCACGCGGCCTTTGCCGTCTTCCCCGCGCATTTCAGCGAGGGCCGGTTCAAGCTCTGCCTCGTCTATGATATAGCGCACCGCTTTGCCCTTGGTCAGCTTATATAGCGGCGGCTGCGCAGCGTATACGTATCCGCCCTCTACCAATGGGCGCATGAATCTGAAGAAAAATGTCAGCAACAGCGTCCGTATATGGCTGCCATCCACATCGGCGTCAGCCATGATGATGACTTTGTGATACCGCAGCTTCTCCACGTCAAAATCTTCGCCCAAACCTGCGCCCAGTGCTGTGATAACCGGCGTGAGTTTGTCATTGCCGTACACCTTGTCGGCCCTGGCTTTTTCAACGTTCAGCATCTTACCCCACAGCGGCAGAATCGCTTGGAATCTGCTGTCCCGCCCGCCTTTGGCCGAGCCGCCTGCCGAGTCTCCTTCAACGATATAGATCTCGGTCAGCGTCGGGTCATTGACGTTACAGTCGGCGAGTTTACCGGGTAGACTCATCCCCTCCAACGCAGTTTTACGGCGAATATTCTCCCGCGCTTTGCGGGCGGCCTCTCTCGCGCGAGATGCTGTCAGTGCTTTCTCCAGAATCGACTTCCCGGCTTTGGGATTTTCTTCTAAAAAGATCGTCAGCTTCTCTTGAACCACATTATCCACCAGCGATTTGATCTCACTGTTGCCGAGTTTTGATTTTGTCTGCCCCTCAAACTGGGCTTCCATCAATCGAACCGAGATGACGCATGATATCCCCTCACGCACATCCTCGCCGGAGAGTTTGTCGTCGCCTTTTAACATGCCGACTTTCTTGCCGTAATCATTCAACACACGGGTCAATGCGGATTTAAACCCAGTTTCATGCATGCCGCCTTCTGACGTGTTGATGTTGTTGGCAAAACTGAGCAAAAATTCGTTATAGACATCTCCGCAGTATTGGAACGCAATCTCCGCCTCTGACGTTTCACGGGTGCCTTTCAGCAATACCACATCCTCATGCAGTGGGGTCTTGTTGCGGTTTAAGTACGTGACAAATTCCGCGATCCCACCGTCGAATTGGAAGGTGTCAGTCGCTTCCCGCCCTTCGCGGTGATCGGTTATCGAGATTCGCAACCCACCGTTTAGGAAGGCCTGTTCACGCATTCTTGTGCGCAGCGTGTCGTAATTGAAGTCACAGTCGTCAAATATCGTGTCATCCGGCTTGAACGTGACTTCGGTACCGGTCTTGTCGGTATCAGCGACTTCCGTCAGTGTTTGCGTGATATCCCCGCGGGAGAAGCGCATTTCATGCACACGCCCGGCTTTGTGTACGTTAACTGTGAGCCATTCTGACAACGCATTGACGACAGATGCACCTACGCCGTGCAGTCCGCCGGAGACTTTGTATCCGCCGCCGCCGAACTTTCCACCGGCGTGCAGCACGGTGAATACCACTTCCAGCGCACTGGTGCCTGTCTGTTCCTGCACGTCTATCGGTATCCCGCGCCCGTTATCGCGCACGGTGACCGTTCCATCTTGGCCGATTTCGACCGAGATTTCAGTACAATGCCCGGCCAGTGCTTCGTCTATTGAGTTATCCACAATCTCATATACTAGATGGTGTAATCCTGAAGCGGAAGTTGACCCAATGTACATCCCGGGGCGTTTACGAACTGCTTCTAACCCCTCCAGCACTTGGATCGCCGACGCGTCATATTCTACTGTATTTTCTAAAAAGTCCGCCATGGATGATTTCTTCCTCTCTCTGCCAATGTTTGGGATGCAATTTGCGATATATATATTTTAACCGATGAACGTTCAGCGCAAACAACGAACGATTTTGGCAGTTCATCAGTCACGGTAACCACGCGTTTTTCCTTTTCTGCTTTGGCTAAAAAATCCCGCGTTGTTTTGCCCCAGGTCGTGTTATCCAGGTCGAATATCCCAATAACGTCCGATTCCGGGACGGTCGCGTTGTTGCCGATGTGTAAAAACATGTGTGCCTCCTTGTGGTGAGTGGGTCTCTTACAAAACACCCGCAGGGTCGGGTGTTTTGTCTACGTAATCACCATACCATTCTCCACCGTGATGACCTCCCCGGATTCCACGCGGTCGGTTTCATTACATGACGTAATCAGCACCTGGCCTTGCTTGATCCGATTCAGTATAAAATCCTGTCTCGCGGCATCAAGCTCTGACAATACATCATCCAACAGCAATACTGGGATTTCACCGGAATCTTCATGGTGAATATCGCGCTCGGCAAGTTTTATGGATACCGCCGCCGTCCTCGCCTGGCCTTGGGAGGCAAATTTCCGCGCCGGCAGATCGTTGATTATAATCTCGAAATCATCGCGGTGTGCGCCGGAAAGGCATTGGCCGGATCTGATCTCCGCCTCGCGGTGACTCTGCTGATGTTCCAACAGCGCGGGCAATAGATCTTGCGGGGATTTTTGCCCCTCTGCATAAGGGTTAACGCCGGTGACTGTTTTATATTGGATTTCCAATATCTCTTCTGTGTTAGAAAATTCGTGATGATTCACTGCCGCTTTTTTGGCCAATAACTCAATAAACGCCGCGCGATAGTAGATCATTACCGCACCCTCATGCGCCAGTCTCAGGTTAAAATCGTCCAGCAGATCAAGCAATGATGGCTTCTTATGATAATCCCGCAGAATCCGTGTTTTGTGGGCGTACAGCTTATTAAACTCGGACAACGCGGCGGCGTATCTTGGGCGCAATTGGCACAGGCTGTGATCCAGCAATCGTCTTCTGGCGGCGGCGCCGCTTCTGATCATATCCAAATCTTCCGGGTTGAACAGCACCACCGACAATCTTCCCGTGAGTTCAGCGGCTTTTTTCAGCTTCACACCGTTGGCGAAAAGTTCCCGCCTGCGGGAGCGTGCTAAGCGTGCTTCAAGTATTTGATCTCGCCCCTGTGACTCAATCTCTGCCCGGACATATGCCGTATCATCCGCTAAGCGGATCAGCTCTTTATCATACGCACTGCGGAACGATTTGCCGACAGCGAGGTAATACACAGCTTCCAGCAGATTTGTTTTCCCTTGCGCGTTGCGGCCTGCGATGACATTCACACCCGGAGCAAATTGCACTTCGGAGCTTTTGAAGTTACGCCAGCCTTCCAAGTAGATCTTGTTAACCGTCATGGGTTGTCACAGCAATCATATCGTGGTTGTACCGGACTAAATCCCCCGGCACGATTTTGCGCCCGCGTTCGGTGCAGATTTCACCGTTGACGTGTACGTCACCGTTTTGTATCAGGATCTTCGCCATACCGCCGGTGCTTGCGATATCAGCAAGTTTCAATAACGAATCCAGCTTGATAAATTCGCCTGTAATCGCTATTTTGCGGATGCCTTTTATTTTAACCTTCATAAGCCTTCAATCTAACCGGGAGAATCATATATGTGAATCCAGCTGCGCTGTCCTCCACCGGGTTTATCACACACGGGGCGGTGGCTGTGGAGAGTTCAATACAAACATCTGTTGCGGGGGCTGCTTTCAATGCATCCAGCAAATATCGATTGTTAAAGCCTATTTCAAGTCCACCGCCGTCACCGTCCATCGGGCATTCATCTGCGGCTTTGCCGATCACCGACATGGCATAGAGTTTAATCACACCATTGCCGAATACACAGCGTACTGGGCTCTTCATCTTGTCGCTGATTACCAGTGATACACGCTCAACAGCGTCTATCAATTGACTTTTTGCTACACGGAGCTTGATTTCATTCGTCTGTGGAATTGTATTTTTGTAATTGATAAATTCACCTTCAAGCCGCCGTGTGATGAGCACGGTGTCACCAAATGTGAACATAATGTGTTTTTCCCCAAGTGTGATCGCAATGTTGGATGTTTCGTCAGCAATCCGCTCTACCTCGGTCAATGCGGTACCCGGAACCACGAACACAGTGGACGGGGCTTCATCTTCCATTGTCTCACGCCGCAATGCTAGGCGATATCCGTCTACCGCAACGATGGTGAGTTCCTTTCCGGTCTCAAACAATGCCCCCGTATGTATCGGGCGGGATTCATTGTCACTGACGGCAAAATTTGTTTGGGCGATCATCTTTTTCAATATCTCGCCACCGACTTCAATTGTCTTGCCCTCTTCCACTTTCGGCAGTTCCGGAAAATCCTCCGACGGGGAGCCTAAGATTTCAAATTCGCTCAACTCACTTTTGATCATTACTTTCGCAGCGGAGTTTTCCTCATCTACTTGGAATGTGACCGTTTCACCTGGCAGTTTGCGTATGATTTCAGCAAAAAGTCTGGCATTCAATACGATTTCTCCGTCCTCCACCACTTTTGCCGGAACGGTTGATACAATGCCCATCTTAAGGTCATATCCAGAAACATTGACAGCACCTGCGGCGAAAGACGCTTCGATCAATAACCCTTCTAAAACAGGTACAGGGCTCTTAGAGGACACAGCCCTGGATGCGGTAAGAATAGCGGCTAACAACAGGATCTTCTCACATGTGAATTTCATATTACTATCCTTTCATATTACTTTTAGTCGGCTATTATATACTTACAAGGTAAACGCGGTTTATCCCAACAACGTTTGGTGGGGTTGGATTATATATTTTAGTTCTGTCTTCAAGACAGATAGAATATAAATAATATTTTTATAGTAACAGGAGTAGTAGTACAAAATTATGTGGAAAACGACAAAAAAACAAGAAGCTATGCGGCTTTACGACAGTTGACTGTTTGTGGATAAATAAAACGGTTTTACACACCACATGTTGGGTTTAAGTTATCCACACGATACCAACAGTTGGTAACTGTGGGAATGTGGGGTTTTGGTATGCTTTGCTTACCCGCACAATGTACAAGTCTATTCCGTCCGTGAATTTATGTTTGACATGATATCTCGTATCACCTGTGAAATTTCGTTGTTTTCGTCTATCCCTTCTTCTACCTTACGGATGGATGACAGTACCGTTGAATGGTCCCGTCCTTCAAACAAGCCACCGATGTCTTTGAGAGAAAGATTCGTCAACTTCCGTATCAAGAACATGGCCATCTGGCGAGCTAACGCTGTGTTTCTGGTTCTGCGCTGGCCTTTGATATCTTCCGGAGTCAGCATATAATATTTGGCTGTTTCTTCTATAATCAAATCGGCAGTGGGTATCAGCTCTTTACCGCCTTTGAACATGTCTTTCAAGTGTTTGGTGACTGAAGCAACTGTTATTTCGCCGCCCATCATGTCTCTGTAAGCCATAATCATTTTGACGGCACCCTCAAGCTGGCGGACGTTTGAAGTCATATTCTCGGATATGTAATGCATAACGTCGTCATCCATCAGCAGGCATAGTTCCTGTGCTTTGTTTTTTATGATTGCCATCCGCGTCTCATAATCCGGCGGCTGGATGTCTGCCAGAAGTCCGGATTCAAACCTTGTAATCAGTCGGTCCTCAAGTCGTGTAATCTCCCTCGGTGGTCGGTCAGATGTGAAGACGATCTGACGGTCGAGTTCAAATAGGGTGTTGAATGTATGGAAAAATTCTTCCTGCGTTGAAATCCGCCCGGCGATGAATTGAATGTCGTCCATCAAAAACAAATCCGCCCCACGGTATTTGTCGCGGAACTCTACGTTTTTACCGTGCTGGATCGCGGAAATCAGTTCGTTTGTAAAATCATCGCCTTTGATATAAACGATGTTATAATGCGGGTATTTTTGGGCGATGGAATGCCGGATAGCATGAAGCAAGTGCGTTTTACCGAGCCCGGATTCACCGTATATGAACAACGGATTATACGTCTTTCTTTGCTGCCCTTCCGCCACAGCCAAAGCGGCAGCGTGTGCAAACTTATTTGAATTGCCGATAATAAACCGATCAAATGTATATTCTGAAAGATCCATTTGAGAAAGGTCATCATTTTCCCGCACTTGTTGGATGGTATAAAGCCCGTCATCGTCCAAAACTTCAATAGCGAACTCGGCGGAAAATAGTTCATTCAACGCGTTTTCTATCAGGCCGGAAAAGCGGTTTTCAATCATGTTCCGCTTGAAGACAGATGACGTGTGAAGTGTCAGCCTGTTTTCGGTGATATCAATGGCGCGGCAGTCATCAAACCATGTGGTTAGAGACGTCTCAGTCAAATCTGAACTGATAATTTGTATAACCTTATCCCAAACGTCTTCGGCTGAATTCATCGCTTTTCAACCCTTTCAAATATTTTTAAACGGCAATCTTACTAAGAAGAATACAGGGCGTGTTTTGGAAATCCCTAAACACGCCCTGTTATTATACCAAAATGATGTGGAAAAATCAAGCTTTTTCGTGTGTCGAGCCTGGGTTTTACCCGCATTCTACGGACGGATTATGGGGGCAAAGGCAATTCACCCGCCACAGTCGAAACCACAATAAATTTTACGGGCGCACACTGTGCGCCCCAACAAAGGCTGCCACGATAGGTGAAGCAACCTTACAATATAAAACAATACAAAAAATGGTTATATCGAGTTAAGTGACCTGGCAAGGCTGGATTTTCTGCGCGCAGCTTTGTTCTTATGAATAAGCCCGTTGGCAGCCGCCTTATCGACAGTCTTAACGGCAACCTTATATGCCGCCGTGGCAGACTCTTTATCACCGCTTTGCACGGCAGTGTCAAACTTCTTTATATTCGTCTTCATAGCAGATTTGGCAGCTTTGTTCCTGGCGGCCGCTTTCTGCGACAGAATCGCTCTCTTTGCTGATGACTTGATATTAGCCATGTTACACACCTCCTTGCATAGTTGACGGTTGGTTTGATCAGTCCCAAATTAGACTG
>WQVW01000007.1 GCA_009785655.1 Oscillospiraceae bacterium
GGCACCAATGGCAGGTGGAGTAGCCAACCGATAAAAAAACCGGCTTATCCTCCACCCGCGCCCGCCGGAACGCCTCATCGCCCCAAGGATACCAATCGACAGGATTATACGCGTGCTGAAGCAAATACGGGGATTTTTCATGAATCAGCCTGTTGGCTGTTTTTTCAACTATGGACATAAATACTTTGCCTCCGGAAATCTGTAAAATATATGGTGTAGTGTGTCCGGAATTGTGGTAGAATATCAGAAAAACAAGGATTGATAACCATGTTAAAAATCGGCTGTCACTTATCCGTATCGGGCGGATTCCTCAATATGGCTCGCACCGCGCTTGAAATTGACGCGAATACCTTCCAATTCTTCACACGCAATCCAAGGGGCGGCAAAGCGAAAGCGTTGGACGAAAAGGACATCGCCGCGTTTATCGAGTTCACGCGGGAACATAATATCTCTGGCTTCGTCGCCCATGCGCCGTATACGTTGAACATATGCTCTGACAAAGCGCATATCCGCCAGTTCGCGCTTGAGACGTTTGAGGACGATCTAAACCGGTTGGAACACATCCCCGGTTGTATGTACAACTTTCACCCTGGAAGTCATGTGGGACAGGGTCTGGAGGAAGGAATCGACCTCATCGCCGCCGCGTTGAATCAGCTGCTAACGTCGGAGCTCAGCACAATAGCCTTGCTGGAGACAATGTCCGGCAAAGGCAGTGAAATCGGCGGCAGGTTTGAAGATTTACGCACGATCATTGACCGCGTCACGCATCAGGATAAACTGGGTGTGTGTTTGGATACATGTCACATCTATGACGCGGGGTACGATATCGTAAATGATCTTGACGGCGTGCTGACGGAGTTTGACCGTGTGGTCGGTCTCTCCAAGCTGAAGGCAATACATTTGAACGACAGCAAAAATCCGTTGGGCGCACGAAAAGACCGCCATGAAACCATAGGAAACGGCCACATCGGCCTCGATGCGTTCCGGCAGATCGTCAACCATCCGGCGTTGCGGGATCTGCCGTTTATTCTGGAGACTCCGAACGAGCTGTCGGGTTATGCGGAGGAGATCATGCTTCTGCGGGGAATGTACCAGGAATAAACATATAAACGCAAACAGCGGGTGCACATATTAAAATGCACCCGCTGTTTTATGTCTATTTTTATCTCGCGTGGATCAATCGAAGAAGTTGTGATTGCCGATCCTGGTATTAAACGGCCGGTTGCGTGAGGCCCAGCAGGTGATTCTGCTGCTGGAGAAGAACAGGCTATCACCAATAACATTCGCGCCCTCTAATGCAAGTTTGGCAGCGATGATGCATGTTCTGTAAGGCGTGCGGTTAATCGCGCCGGAGTGGGCGGGTGTGAACTGGATTCCGTGCCGCCTGTCGAAGATGACGCCATGGATGGTATCAGGATACATGTATGAATCCACCCGATTCATCACCACGTTGCCGACCGCGATTTGACCAACGAACGGCTCTCCCCTGGCCTCGGCACTGATGATGCGCGACATCCAAAATACATCGGTCTCGCAATAAAAATAGTCTCCGTGTTTGATCGGTTCACCCAGCTGGACAACTGAAACGGTTCTTGTATAGCTGTTCCACGCGAGCTCCGCGCCGAACGCGTAAGCCAGCGGCCGGATAGGCACATAGATCTGTCCGTCAATCTCTCTGCACAAATATGGTACATGCAAGTATCTGCCATTCGCCACCAAGTATGGGTCTCCGGCATTTGCGTAGATGCGCAGTCCCGGTGCCGAAACAGTTGCCATCCCGTCATATTGCGTCACATAGTCCACGCCCATCGCCATGCTGAAGTAATAGATCGGCACATACGTTGTGGCGTTAATCAGAATCACGGGTACCCCAAAATCCACGCGAGTGCCATTAATGGAAAGCAATACGCTATCCACCTCCGCGCTGCCTTCGCCCGCCGCGGCATCAGGTACCAAAAACGGCATCATCATTCCGCAAGACAATACAAGACAGAGAATAACGGGCACAATTAGTTTAATTTTCATTATAAAATGAAACTCCTTTCTCACAGCCACAAAGCCGCAACATTGGTTACAAATCGTTTCTTTTATGTCTTTATTATAGCTTATTTGGTTACAAATTGAAACCATTTTTATATGTCCTTTGGTAAAATTCGGTAAAATCGTCTACATTTTGAATATATTCGCACAAATATCATGCATTATGCATAGAAAACATCCGCGAAATTTATCAAAAACATTTCCGGAAATAAAGCGCACTCACTCCACATTTTCAAAATTTACACCATATATTGAGCAAATTATCCCCACACAAATGGCATTATATATAGTCAGGCGGCGTTTCATTAAAACGTTGCCCAGCCATATATAATGCCAACATTCATTAAATGTGGAAAACGTAGCGCGTTCTTTTCGATTGAACCTATAGTGTTGAATACAGATTTCCAAAAAATTGTTAATTATTTTAAAATATCTTAAAGTTCGACAAACTTTGACAAACTTCGATACATCTCTTCCTGTTCAATTGTTAGAAACGGGTGGAGAAACAAATGTGCGACAAAATGCCGCCAAGATGCCGATCGCCGCCTGGGCTTTCTAATTTTGTGAATATTACAAAATTAAGGAGGCTTTATACTAATGAGCAAATTCATCTATATTAACAGTACGGCTGTTTCAGTTACCGAAGAAGTATATTATACATATCACAAAATGAAGCGTTACGAAAAAACATTGGTTGAAAAGGATCACCGGAACCGGCTGATACATTACGACGCATGGGACGATGAATTTATAAGCAAAGTCCCGATAAACGGCAACCTTATATCTACCCCAGAAGATATCGTGGTTTTAAAGCAGACGCGATTGCGGCTTTATCAAAGTCTCTCCCTACTGCCTGAAGCGGAGCGTGATTTAATTCGCGCTCTTTTTTTTGAGGGCAAATCCATAGCCGCGTTGTCAAAACAGCTGAAAATCCCACCCAGAACCATCGGCTATCGCCGAGATCGAACGCTGAAAAACCTCAGGGAAATGATGACGCACAAATAAGTTTTATCAAATTAGACGGGCACACTATAACATGTGTGCCCGTCTATCTCAGTTGTTTAAAAAAGCCTGACAGCAATTCACCGCATTCATCTGACATAATGCCTCCGCGGATCTGTGTTTTGTGTCCGTAAGGCTCCATGAAAAGATTGATAACGCTTCCGCAAGAGCCCGTTATTTGATCCCGCGCCCCATAGAACACTTTGGCGATCCGCGACATGATTATCGCACCGGCACACATCGGACACGGCTCCAACGTTACATAGATCGAGCAGCCGGCCAGCCGCCAGTTGTCTAATGTCTTACAGGCTTCCGCAATCGCCAGCAGCTCTGCATGGGCGGTGGATAGATTCAACGCTTCCCGCCGGTTGCGGCCGCGGCCGATGATCGTACCGTCCGGGTCTGTGATTACACAGCCGACCGGTGCTTCACCGTTGTCCAACGCTTCTCGGGCAAGGATCAACGCTTCTGTCATGTACAATTCATGGTTTATCATTTGTTGCCAACCTTGTTGGGGCAAACATCGTTCGCCCGTGGAATTCATTGCGGCATCAAGAACGGCGGACTAACACAGTTCTCCCCTACTTGAGCCGCGCTAAAAGCGCGGTGAAATATGTCGGCAAATCGGTTGAAAGTTCAACCACCTCACCTGATCTTGGGTGTATAAATTTCAATCGCTTTGCGTGCAGACACTGTCCGGATAACCCCAGCTCTGCCGACTTGCGGCCGTATACAATGTCCCCGACAACGGGGTGTCCGATATGCGCCATATGCACGCGTATCTGATGCGTCCTGCCTGTTTTCAGGCGACACTTGATATGCGTATATCCATTGTAACGCGCCACCACTTCGTAATACGTCACCGCCTCACGCGGGTTTTGTCTTTGTTGACTCGTCACCGCCTGCCGCTTCCTGTCGCGGGGATGCCGGCCGATCGGGGCATCTATTACACCTTCATCAGATTTGACGACGCCTCTGACTACGGCTTCATATTCACGAGTCAGTGTTCGGTCTGCCAGCTGCGCTGCCAGTTTTACATGCGCGGAATCGCTCTTCGCCACCAAAATGAGACCGGAAGTGTCTTTATCTATCCTGTGAACAATCCCGGGGCGAAGCTCTCCACCGATGCCTGAAAGGCTGTCACCGCAATGATACATCAGTGCGTTGACCAGCGTTGAGTCCGCGTGTCCGGGTGACGGATGTACAACCATACCGCGCGGCTTATTTACCACGCAGATGTCCTCATCCTCGTAAACGATATCCAATGGAATGTTCTGCGGCAAAAGATCTGTTTCAACCGGCTCATCCAACGTCACTTGAAACACTTCCCCCGCAGATGTCTTATGGCTTTTCCGAACAGGAGAGATTCCAGTGCCGCCATAAAGCAAGACGCGCCCTTGCTCTATCAGCTTTTGCGCGCCGCTTCTTGTCACACCGGGCAGATTGTCGGACAAAAATACATCCAACCGCTGCCCGTCTATTTCGCAATTAATCTTCGTCACTTTCAAGCCCGTATTCACGCAGCATCTTTTCCAAGTCATAATCTTCAAGTATGTTTGTCTCCGTCAGACTTTGCGTGTCCGCAAATCCCTCCAGGTCGAACGCATCGAACGACGCGTCACGAATCTCATCGGTCGTGTCGTAGGTTTGTGTGTTTATCACATCGTGACTTTGCGCTTGAATATGCCCCGGAATCGGCTGAGTGTCTGACAACATGTCACGCAGTTCCGGGTCATCATCGTAGTCGTAGTCGAGCGGTATATCTATCTGTTGGGAAAAACTGTCTGCCCCGTTGGAAGCCAAGCTGTCCTCTGCTTTCTTCCCCTTGCCGGATGTGACGATGAAATGGACAAAGAATGTTATTGCACCCAATGTGATGAAAATATCCGCCACGTTGAATATGGCGAAATTGATGAACATGACCTCGAACATATCCACAACATACCCGTTCCAAACACGATCAATCAAATTCCCAATCCCGCCGCCGAGCGCGGCAGCCAAACCTAAACTACCCCAGAATCCGCCGTTGTATCGTCTGAGAATAATAACCAGCACAATAATGGCAACAAGCATCACAGCGGCCAGCGGCCAGCGGTTGCCGGTGGCGAATATCCCAAACGCCGCGCCGAAATTTTCAGCGTAAACAAGCCGCAAAACGCCCGGAATAAGGACACGATCCCCACCAGCGGATAGTGTCAGAACTATCCAGTGCTTAAACAACTGATCAACAAGTACGATAAGTGCCGAGAATGCAAAGATCAACATCAGTTTCTCCTCCTAAGTTTTACGATACAACCGCCCGGGCGCAGCGCGGACACAGTTCAGGATGAGTTTTTCCAATATCTGAATCATGCACCCAGCAACGCGGGCATTTCGGGTCTTGGCTCTGCGCAACTGATACGATAACGCCAGGAAATTCTACCCCCTCGTAACCGTTGCCGCCACCTTCTATGATGTTCACCTTGGAGACGATGAACAACGTTTTCAGGTCTTCGCCGTCAACATCGCACAAGAACGCCGCGCGATCGGGCACATATAGTGTGATCTCAGCATCCAGCGGTTTACCGATTATTTTCCCCGTCCGCGCAATTTCCAGTGCTTTGTTCACATCTGACCGCAAACGCAACAGTTTATCCCACCGAGCCTCGCTGTCCGGGGACAGTTTATATTCGCTCTCTGACTGCGGCATCGGGTTATACAGCACACTGTCAACATCATCATTTGCACTGTGCGGCATGGCCGCCCATATTTCTTCCGCAGTGAACGCCAGAATCGGCGCAAGCATGCGCACCAGCGCGTTCAGAACAACATATATCGCCGTCTGCGCCGCACGGTGGGATATGCCGTTTGTCTCATCGCAGTACAGCCTGTCTTTTATGATATCAAGATAAAAGTTAGACATATCCACTGTGCAAAAATTGTGAATACCGTGATAGATCGTGTGATATTCATACCTGTCATATGACGCGTTAACTGATTCCACCAGCTTGTTCAATCTAGCCAGTGCCCAGCGGTCAAGTGCCTGCATATCATCAAACGCGACGGGGTTGTTTGGATCAAATCCGTCCAAATTCCCCAGAATAAACCGCGCCGTGTTGCGGATTTTCAAATAACTCTCCGACAATTGTTTCAGCAGGTTCGCGGAAATTCTGGTATCCGATCTATAATCGGCAGATGAAACCCACAGCCGCAGTATATCAGCCCCGTAATCTTTAATCACTTCTTCAGGCGCAACAGCATTGCCGAGTGATTTGTGCATAGCCTTGCCCTCACCATCCAGCGTCCAACCATGGGTGATTATTCTTTTATACGGCGGCACTCCGTTAACGGCGATACTTGTCAGCATGGACGACTGGAACCACCCTCTGTATTGATCCCCGCCCTCAAGGTATATATCCGCCGGAAAATGCAGGTCTTTAAACTGCCCGCGCAAAACCGCCGCATGGGTAGAGCCGGAATCGAACCAGCAATCCAGCGAGTCCTGCCCAGTTGTGAATTTTTCTGTGCCGCCGCAATGCGGGCAAGCAAACCCTTGTGGTAAGATTTCAGCCGCAGACATTTCATACCACACGTTGGATCCTTTTTGCCCGAACAGCTGCGCCACAGCCTCAATACTCTCCGGTGTGCAGACCGGCTTATCGCACTCTCCGCAATAGAATACAGGGATCGGCAACCCCCAGTGCCGCTGGCGCGAGATGCACCAATCAGCCCGCTCGACAATCATCGCGATCATCCGGTCTTTGCCCCATTCGGGAATCCACTTGATATCCTCACACGCCGCAACCGCCGTGTCTTTCATCGCGTCTACTGAGGCAAACCATTGTTCCGTCGCCCGATAAATAATCGGACTTTTGCACCGCCAGCAGTGCGGGTATGAATGCTCTATATCCTCGGCAGCGAATAGCGCGCCGGATGTTTGCAAATCTTCGTTGATCACGTCCGCCACTTTGGAATAGTGCTGCCCCGCGTATTGCAATGCCGCCTCGGTCATAATCCCGCGTGAATCAACCGGGGTGAGTTCTGACATGATGGTTTTCAGCTCCGGGTATTTCGTACAGACATTAAAGTCATCGACCCCGTGTGCGGGTGCTGTGTGAACTAAGCCTGTTCCGGCTTCGGTCGTGACATGATCCCCCACGACAATCAGCGATTCTCTGTCGTAAAACGGGTGTTGTGCGGTCATACGTTCTAACGCTTTGCCGGGGAGTTTTGCAAGTGTCTCAAACTTTTCGATCCCTGCTTTGTTGAACACCGCTTCGGCAAGCTTGGTCGCGACAATATACACCTCATCGTTCGCCCGGCAGACTGAATATTCAATGTCCGGCCCAACAGAGATGGCCAAGTTGCCCGGCAGCGTCCAAGTTGTCGTCGTCCAGATCAGGACATACGCGTTCTCAGCTCCGGGAATCCCGTCCAGCACCCCTTTGGTGTCTTTCACTTTAAACTTGACGTAAATCGCTTTGCACGGGTCGTTGGCGTATTCGATCTCCGCCTCCGCCAGTGCCGTTTCGTCGGAAGTGCACCAGTACACGGGTTTCAGACCCTTATAGATATATCCCTTTTCATACATTTTGCCGAAAACGCGAACCTCATCAGCTTCAAATGCAGGGTTCATCGTGAGATATGGGTTGTCCCAATCTCCAATCACGCCCAGTCTTTTAAACTGTTCGCGCTGTATATCAACGAAGTCTGCCGCAAATTTATGGCAAGCATCACGAAATTCCGGGATCGACATTTTCTTCCGGTCAAGCTTATTTTTCTTAATGATCGCACTTTCAATCGGCATACCATGGTTATCCCATCCGGGGGTATATGGTGCCATCCAACCGGTCATGTTTTTGTGGCGGATTATAATATCTTTCAGCACCTTGTTTAACGCGGTACCGATATGAATATCTCCGTTTGAAAACGGCGGCCCATCATGCAATATGAATTTCGGCTTTTGCGAATTCTTTTCCATCAGCCGTTGATACACTTGTTTATCATAAAAGCTTTTCAGCATTTCCGGCTCACGCTTCGGCAGTCCGGCACGCATGGGGAAATCTGTTTTCGGCAGATTAAGCGTTGCGTTGTAATCTTGGGGCATGTACTCAAATCTCCTCTCCGTTTGAATATATCGTGAAGAATGATGCAGCTTTGCAGGCGCGTGGCGCGTCCGCCATCCTTGAATCCACAGGCGGCTGAAGGCCGCCCCTACAGCAGGGGGCTTCATTCAAGGTAAAAGGGCCGCCCTATTGTCGGCCCTGAATTTATTCGATAAAAAATACGTGTGTCAAGTACCGGTGCATGATCTACTGCTCATTTGTAAAATTTGTTCCGAATTTAAGGTTTTCCAGATCGAATTTATTCTCCGGCAAATCGAACTCGTCCTCATCTTTTATGTTGTACAGCTTGGTATCTGTATCCTCTTCTTCATACAACAAATAGCCTTCCGGGGCTTCTTCATTCACTGCCGGCGGGGGATTCAGTTCGCCTTTCAGGCTTTCCAGCACACCGCCCAATATTTGGTTCGCCGTGTCTTCAACCGATTCTTCCCGCGGCTGTGTAGTACTCTCTGGCACACTTTCTTCTACATGCTCCGGCATTGGTGCAGAAAGCTGCGCTTCGTCCGGTGATTTTTCTACCTGGGCGCGTCTTGTTTTTTCAAGCTTATTCAAAAACTCTGAATGTTTTTGCATGATCGCTTGCGCAAGTTCAACAAACTTGCCGGTTTCTTTCACAGCAACGGTGAGACGCAGCTCCTCCTCCGCTATTTTTCGTTCCATCTCTGCCAAACGTGTTTTTTCTTCATTGCTGACGTTTTGCAGAATTTCATCCCGCTGTTTGTTCGCATCCGCTAAAAGCTCTTCACCCATCCGTTGAGCCGTGAGCAGTGCCATTCTCATCGCGTCTTCAGTTGAGCGGTATTCCTCTACCTTCTCAACTAATACCTTAAGCTTGCCTTTCAATATGGCGTTTTCCTTATACAGCGAGTTGTAATTTTCAGAAATGTTTTCAAGAAATTCATCAACCCCTGGCATCTCGTATCCGCCGAATGCGACTCTTTCAAATACTTTATCGGCAATATCCTGTGGTGTTAGCATCGACTCTCAACCCTCTTCCGCTAATAATTTATATCTTGCGCTTTTGATTATTTTAAATATATTAAACCGCTTCATTCCCGCGATTCATAGTAACGCTACCGCTTATTCAGGCTTAGAAATACATCCCGTTGTTTTCAAGTTCATCAATCAGGTCACCCAACAAATCCACGTTGTACGGCGTGATGATATATGTATTCACAGCAACTTTTTTTATCTTGCCTTCCTGCGCATAGGCCACACCGCTTAAAAAATCTATAAGCCTGCGGGCTATATCTTTGTTCGTCGATTCAAGATTCAAGACGACAGTGCGCCGATCACGCAGATGATCCGCAATTTCGGCGGCGTTTTCGAACCGCTCTGGCTTGACCAGAACAACCTGAAGCTGCGCGGTGGCGTGAATGTTCACAACCTTATTGCTGCTTCTTTGTTCCTCAAACCCGCCATAAGAACTTCTGGCCTGGGACGCGGTTCTGGGGACTGGAGGCGGTTCTTCCGACCTATGCTGTTGAAAATCCTCAAACTCATCGTCATCATCATACGGCTTGGTCAGCTTTTTCAATTCACTAAACAATCCCAAATTAGGATCCCTCCTGTGCTCATATAATATAATCGTGCGGCGATTTAGAAAATTGCGGAGCCTATCCTTACCATATTCGCCCCGGCGCGGATCGCTTCAACGTAACTGCCGCTCATACCCATAGACAAAAGCTGCATAGAGACATTATCGTATTTTTTTTCGCTAATGTCAACAAAAAGCTTAAACATTGTTTCAAAATGGTAACAATTTTCAAGAAATTTCTCTAAAATTGGCGGAATTGCCATGAGTCCCATCACTTTAATTCCGTCAGTTTCCGCCGCAGTATCAACCATTCGCGTCAATTCTTCCGGAAGTATTCCGGATTTTGACGGCTCTCTGCCAATATTAATCTCAATCAGCACATTCTGGATAACGCCGAGTTCCACTGCCTTTTTGCCGATTATCTCAAGCAATTTCACGGAACCCACCGATTCTATCAAGTCGCAGACTCCCACCACTTTGCCAACCTTGTTCGACTGCAGATGTCCGATAAAATGCAGTGGCGCACCGACATACGCGTTCTGCGACAGTTTTTCCGTCATATCTTGAACCCGGTTTTCGCCGATGGCATCTGCCCCTGCCGCAATCGCTTGCCTAACGTCTTCGGCTGTGGCCGATTTCGCCGCCGCAACAAGCGTAATTTCAGCAGGATCCCTGCCGGATTGTATAGCGGCTTGTGCAATCGTCTCTCGCACTTTTTTTATATTATCCGCAATGCTCACGTGAATAACCCCTTGTGTAATTTTATGCTATCCTTCTGGATACAGTCCGCCATGCCATAAGCAAAACACCCGCCGACTGCGGATCCACCCTCTTTACTAAAGAGGGCCGCCTCAAACAAAACCCTCATCTTTGCCTTCTTTATAGTTAAAGAGGGCAAAGACCGCAGTCGGCGGGTGTTTTGTCTCACAGCTATCATCCAACAATCTTACCATGTGACAAGTTATTTGCCCGAACGATAATCGTCGCGCCCGGGCGCAGGCCGCTGATTCTGGTTGACACGCATTGCACAATATAGCAACTGTCGTCAACAATGCTCAATATCTCCACTGGCACACGCTCTGCCCGGACACCGACTTGAATAAATATATGGGTCGCGCCATCATCGTCCAGATGTATCGCCTCTTTCGGCACGCGTATCCCTGTGACTTCGCCGAAGATTACATCCGCCGAAAGATGGCGGTGCGGCGCGATATCTCGCATATGCCTGTCGCTTGAAAACAACACAAGCGACAAGCCATTTTCGCTTCTGCTCACGTCCTCAACCTGCATATTCACAACCGCGTTATACGCCCCCCGGAACTGCACAGGTACGCTGCGCCCAATCGTTAGCCGGAACGCGTCCGCTGAGTTCATCACCGTTGCGTAATACCATGTGTGATCCGTTATCAGCTTGCCCATTCCTTGCTGGCGCATCGGCGTCTCAAAAAGCGCGGACAATTGTGAGGGCGGCGTTTCTCTCGTGATATCTTGCGGACTGACGTTTTCAAATCCATCTGTAAACTGAGAAAATATGCCGGAAACCGGTGCGTAAATCGTCCGCATACCGTGGCTTCTCGCCTCTAAGCTCGCCAATCGGGACTGAAGGTGCGGCAGCTCTGATTCATCGGAGCCGCCATTTTCAAAGATATATGTTTCGATTCTAAGCACAAGCTCGTCCAGCCGCTGCAGATCATCTGTCCGCACAGCGCGGGAGAGATCCACGATACTTTGGCGGCTCATTACCGCCGAATCCTGTCCGGAAGATGCCTCTAACTGCGTGATTCTCAATCTTGTTGCGTGGATCTCGCTCGCCGTCTCCAACGCCGCCGCGCTTGTGTATTCAATGGCCAAAGGTTGTCCCGTGCCGACCCGGACGCCTTCATCCACCACGGGCAGAACCATGTCTCCACCGCCGGAGATTACCGTTTCGGTGCGGATAATATATCCGCTCACAGCAGCAGCTTCTTCAATTGTGTAGCTTACCGCCGGCATTGTCTCAAAAGTATTTCGGACGCCTCTGAATACATATACCCCTATGTAGCTTAAAATACCAAGAAACAATACCGCCGTTGTCAGCTTTATAAACAAATCGCTCCTGCGCATATGCCGTACCTCTCACTAGGCAAACAATGTTTGCCGCCTACCCTTCACCTTCGTATTCCGTCTCATTCTGTTCCACCAGATTGATCGGTCTTGATGGTATGATCGTTGAAATTGCGTGCTTGTATATCAGCTGCTGCTTCCCCTCTGAATCCAGCACCACAGTGAAGTTATCAAAACCTGTCACCGCGCCCCGTAGTTGGAACCCGTTGACAAGGAAAACTGTCACCTGCTGTTTTGACCCCCGCGCCTGATTTAAGAATACGTCCTGTAAATTTCTGTTTGCCATTATTTAGTCCGTCCTTTCTTTATTTAGGCTGTGCGCCTTAATGTATTGACGGTCATTATTATAGTCATAGGACTTGCAAATATCCTGTCGAAACATGCAGTCCCCAATCTAAATCCGGCGTTTTTTCGTAAAAAATCCATTGTACATTGTCGTCCCGTCTCAGCCAGGTCAACTGCCGTTTCGCATATCGGCGGGACTCCATTTTTATCGTGTTCACAGCCTCATCAAAACTGTATTCACCCGCGATTGCGCCAATCAGCTCTTTATACCCAATCGCCTGCATCGCCGTTGTGTTCGCGGAGACTCCGGCATTTAAAATCCCCCGAACCTCCTGCGCCAGTCCGGCAGACATCATCGTGTCTACCCTGGTGTCAATCCTATTGTACAGATCCTGCCTGTCGGAAAAATTCAGCGCGATTTTTACCGCGTCGTACCGGGGCGGCAGGTCTTTCGTCTCACGATTGTGCTGTGAGATTGTTTGCCCCGTTCCGCGAAAAACCTCAAACGCCCGAACTATCCGTTTTTTGTCGTTCGCGTGGAGTTTTTCAGCACTCTCCGGGTCAAACGCCGCGAGTTTTACCAGCATAGCCTCTCCGCCGGCATTATCATATTCCGCTTCTATCTCGGCTCGAAGCATGGGGTCAGGTTTGTCAGAGAACTCATTCCCCCGTATCAACGAGTCAATATAAAGTCCTGTCCCGCCGACTATTACTGGCGTTTTTTCACGGTTTAAAATATCGTCTACGCACTTTGATGCGTCCTCTACATATTTGGAAACGGAGTAATCTTCCCACGGTTCCGCCACGCTTAGCATATGATGTGGGACGCCAAGCTGCTCTGCCGCCGTGGGTTTCGCCGTGCCGATATTCATGCGGCGATATATCTGCATAGAGTCGGCCGAAACCACCTCGCCGCCAATTTGCTTCGCCAGATTCGCACCCAGCGCGGTCTTCCCCGTCGCCGTCGGCCCCGTGATGACAATAATCCGCCCTGTCACGACCTTTTAAAACTCCGGTCGAGGGATGCTTTGGTGATTTCAAACGAAACCGGCCGCCCATGCGGGCAGAAACGTATCTCACCGGAAACAACCCGCTTGCACAGCACTTCCAGCTCTCGCGGTTCGGAAGATTTTCCGGCTTTGATCGCCGCTTTACAGGCAACTGTACGCAGGATATTATCATATTTCGCCGGGGTGGACGATTGTCCCCGCAACAGCTCTGCGCTGATTTCAGACAAGGCTGATTCCGCCTCGTCTATATCAATCTCCGCCGGGATTCGCCGCGCGGCGACTGTGCCGTCTCCCAGCTGCTCGACAAGGAAGCCAAACTTGTCCAGCAATTCCGCATTTTCCAGCAGTACCGCTGCGTCTTCAAATCCGTGACGGCAGATTACCGGCGTAATAAGGGACTGCGACATTGGCTCGAACTCCCCGCTTTTTAACGCGTTGAAATGTATCCGCTCATGTGCGGCGTGTTTGTCTATCAGCAGAATGCTGTCCGGCAGTTCAACAAGGACGTATGTACCCATCGCTTCCCCAATCACACGGAATGCGGCGGGTTCTGTGATGTCTTGCTTCTGTGTGAACTTTGTCTCATACATTCCGGGTTTTTCGTCATGCACCGGGGCGTATGCACCACGCTCATGCGCTGACGGCGGCTCAGACTTGAATTCGCTGAATTTGTATGATTTTTTGAACTCGTCAGTCGGCATGGCTTTAAAGCCGCCGCCTGTTGAAATCGGTAATCGTGTTTGGATCGGTACGTCGTTGACAGACGGTGTGGTCAATGTGTTGATCTGCGGCGCATCATTGTCACCGAGTCTCATGGGTGTCGGATCCACCGCGCCCTTGGCAGCATAATACACGCCATCGAAAACCTGCTTGTCGGAGACAAATTTGATCTCCAGCTTCGACGGATGGACGTTGACATCCACGTCCGCCGGATTGGTGGTTATGTACAGCACACAGGCCGGGTATTTCCCTTGCGGCAAAACGTTCTGATATGCTTGTTCCAGTGCCGCTTGCAGGGTTTTTGAGCGTATGCTCCGCCCGTTGACAAAGAAGAACTGAAAACTGCGATTCCCCCTGGCATTCAGCGGATTTGACACAAATCCCTGTACCAGAACTGATTCGTTTTCAGACTCCGCCTGAGCCAGCCCCTCGGCAAATTCCGCGCCGAACAGACTGTAAACGCAGGAATCTATCCGGTAATCCCCCGGCGTATGGAACTCCGTCTTACCGTCCCTGATAAACCGCACCGATACCTCCGGACTCCCCAATGCACAACGGAGTACAGCATTGGAGACGGCGGCGGATTCGGCGCGGTCGGATTTCATAAACTTCAGCCTTGCCGGGGTGTTGAAAAACAGGTCGCGGACGATAATCGTCGTCCCCTCCGGGCAGCCAGCGGCAGATTCTTCCGCGATTTCTCCCGCCTCCAGCGACAGGTTGACGCCCATTTTTTCCCCAGCCACACGGGAGTAAAACTCAATCCGCGACACGGCGGCGATGGCGGCCAGCGCCTCTCCCCGGAAGCCGAGGGTATTGATCGCGCTCAACCCCTCCGCGTCTTTCAATTTACTTGTGGCGTGGCGCAGGAACGCCAATTTCGCGTCTTCCGGCGCAATCCCGCAGCCGTTATCGGTCACGCGCATATACGTCATCCCGCCGGAGCTTATCTCCACAGTAATGACGGTCGCGCCGGCGTCTATTGAATTTTCAATCAATTCTTTTACTACAGAAGCGGGCCGCTCTACAACCTCGCCCGCCGCGATCAGATCAGCGATGTGACCGGGCAGTTCATATATTCTTGGCAATGTAATCCTCCGATTGATGTTGCTTACTTCATTTATAGGTGGCACTCTAACCGTCTGTAACCACCCCATGCACAAAATGCCCGGCTCTGAAGGGGCGGAAGCTGACGGGGTGGTTCTCTGTCTCGCCCTACGGGATTACGTATACAAAATTGGCAGTCCCTTGACATTGACGGGATCCACATCCAGCAACGCAATATCTCCCACGGTGCAATCGATCTTTGTGACATCCACCACCGTGTGCAGCAGACCCACGTTGCCCAGAACGCGCGCCCTCGCGCCGTTTATTCTCACGAACAGCGACCGGCGGCGGAATCTCAGTAGATCCAGCATCCCCCGCTCGCTGATATATCTGTCAACGCCGAAGCCGTGATAATATCCGACTGACAGAATCGCTATTTTCGTCGGTGCTTTGGTGGTATATCCACGTTCTGACCCGATGGTGTGCCCTTTTGGATACCATCCCACCTCTTCCAGCCCCGCCTCGATATACCCCACTCTGGAAAGCCCCTGAATCGGCTTGCCCGGAATTCTGCCGGAAAGCGCGGTGTCCACCCGGACGGCATCCATATGCTCAATATTGTACTTAAACAGCGCCGCCGAGTCACAGGCGTGCGCCCAGCCGGGTTCTAGCCCCATATCTATCAATCTGTCTAAAACGATGTTGAATTTATCCATCTGCGCAAACGTCAGCTTTTTGCTGCGCCATGAGGCGGCAAACGTTGTGAACGTGCCAACGACCGATAGGCTTGACATGTATTTGTATATCGCCGCCACCTTGTCAAGCTCCGCCGGTTGGAAGCCATACTGCCCCA